>NC_007350.1:629143-943715 GCF_000010125.1 Staphylococcus saprophyticus subsp. saprophyticus ATCC 15305 = NCTC 7292 | reverse complement strand
TTAGATGTGAGACACATACGATTATTCATAAATTTGTATACACCGTTCCCTATACAAATAAAGTTTAGTATATACTCATAGCAGATAAAAGTTAAAAAAGGAAGTTTTAATTATGTTGAATTTGTATGCATCAAATGTTAAGAAACCAATTTCAATTCATAACGACCCGTGGGAAGCATACAATGATATGCAAGAACACGATCGTTTGACGTTAAGTAATATCGAATTTACGACGACGAATTTATGTAATATGCGTTGTAGTCATTGCGCTGTCGGTTATACATTGCAAACCACAGACCCAGACCCGTTACCTATGGATTTAATTTATCGCCGTTTAGATGAAATTCCAGACCTTAAAACCATGTCTATCACAGGTGGCGAACCTATGTTTTCAAAAAAATCCATAAGAAATGTTGTAAAACCCTTGTTAAAATATGCACATAGCCGTGGTATCTATGTTCAAATGAATTCTAATTTAACTTTACCATTAGATCGTTATTTAGATATTGCTGAATATATTGATGTCATGCATATTTCACATAATTGGGGAACAATTGATGAGTTTACAGATGTAGGATTTGGTGCCATGGACAAGCAACCTCCATTAAAAGCAAAACTGAGACTGTATGAACAAATGTTATCTAATTCCAGTACCTTATCTCAACAAGGTATGTTTATTTCTGCCGAAACGATGTTAAATCAAAGCACTGTACCCCATCTTGAAAAAATACATAATGAGATTGTCCATGATATGAAATGTCAAAGACATGAAATTCATCCCATGTACCCTGCTGATTTTGCTAGCCAACTAGAAGTGCTTTCTCTTAAAGAGATGAAAACAGCAATCCATCATATTTTAGATATTCGTGATCCAAATTTATGGATGCTATTTGGTACATTACCTATTTATCCATGTATCAAAGATGAAAATGATCAAGCCTTATTGCAAAGACTGAGAGATACACCGAATGTAACGATGAGAAATGACCCTGATGGACGCAATAGATTGAATGTGAATGTTTTTACAGGTAACGTCATAGTTACTGACTTTGGTGATGAAAATGGTACTATTTCTAACATTAAACATGATAAATTACCAGACGTATTTAACCATTGGCTTGCGACACCTTTAGCTCAATCACTTAATTGTCATTGTTCCGAATTTAGTTGTCTTGGACCCAATGTACTTGTTAAAAACATGTACTACCCTAATACGGATTTTAAAAAGAATGAGAAAATCATGCATCGTTGAAATGCAACGTATAACTAAAAAAGCGAAAGTTGTTATTTAATCTAAAGTGATTAACTGTACAACTTTCGCTTTATTTTATTCTATATTTTGTACATTGGATAAAAATTCTATCGTTTCTTTACTTTCTTGTCTGCGCTCTTTCCTACGTTTTACCCTAGCAAGTGCTGTGTCATGAAACCATTTTTCTGTTTGTGTTTCTGGATATACTTGTGGGACTTCTTGTGGTTTCCCATTTTCATCTAAAGCAACAAATGTTAAAAAGCTAAGTGCCGCTAAATGACGTTCGCTCTTAACAACATCTTCAATAATGATTTGTACACAAACTTCCATCGAAGACTTACCAGCATACGAAACCATTGCTTCGTAAGAAATGATATCCCCTGTTTTAATAGGTTTTAAAAAGTCGACTGAATCTGTTGACGCAGTTACCACTTGTGAATTGCTATGCTTCGTCGCCGTAATAGCAGAAATCTCATCTACATTGGCCATCAATATACCACCAAACATCGTGTGAAGATGGTTCGTATCTTGTGGGAATATTTGTCTTTCTTTTATACTTCTAGATTCCGACATTGATTTGCTTGCTACATTTCCCATAATTTTAGCTCCCTTTTCAATTCTCAATGACATAAACTAAGGAGTGAGTCCGAAATCAGCATAATATAGATTTCATATCCTCACTCCCAATTTAAATAACATCAGACTTTATCATTTTTTGTAAATGTATTTAATATGATTTAACACCTATGCTTACTTTAATCGCTTATTAGCACTTATTTGATTTATAAAATAAAAAATGTTTCCATTACATTATTTTGACCAATTACCATTTTCAAATACAAGTTCTTTTTCATCATCTTGTGTTATTCCATAAATAGTTAGATCAGGGCTTCCAATCATAAAGTCTACATGAATTAATGAGTCATTCAACCCATGCGCTAATTTTTCTTCCGTAGTCATTTCTGTGCCACCTTCAACATTAAATCCATAAGCTGAACCTAATGCAATATGACAAGATGCATTTTCATCAAATAATGTATTGTAAAAAATAGTGTTACGATTTGAAATTGGCGAATCATCAGGTACAAGTGCGACTTCTCCTAATCTTCTTGCACCTTCATCGGTATTTAGTAAATCTCTTAATACATCTTCGCCTTGATCAGCTTTAAAATCAACAACCTCACCATCTTTGAACGTTAATGTGAAGCCGTCAATGATATTACCATTATGACTAAGTGGCAACTTATTTGTGACATGACCATTTACATTTAAGCGATGTGGTGCGGTAAATACTTCTTCAGTTGGGATATTAGCAACAAAAGCTTGGCCTTCACTCGTATAACTCGTAGCATCTTCCCAAATATGTCCTTCCGGTAGTCCAATAACTAAATCCGTACCTTCTGAAATGTAGTGCAGTGCTTTATAATTTTTATCTTGTAATTTACGCGCGTGAATACTTAAATTTTCTACATGGTTTTTCCAATTTTCAACTGGATCATTACCATCTACACGCACGATGTCTAATACTTCATCAATAAATTTACTATATGCTTCTGTTTCAGTCAGGTCAGGATATACGCGTTGTGCCCATGCTTTTGAAGGGAATGCTGCCACACACCAAGGGAATTGATTCTTTTGACTTGCTTCCATATAACCTTTATAAGCAGTAGAATATTGTCTTTGATATGTCGATAACTTTTCACTATCAATACCATTCAATAGATCTGGATCTTGTGTAATGAGTGCTAAGTTGGCTGCACCACGTTTCACATAGTCCATACGTTTTTCAACTTCATATGATTTCACAGCGTCTTTCTCAAAAAATTCAACAGATTCATATTCAAATTTCAAACGCGATAACTTGTCATCGCTATATTCTACTTTAACGTCGGAAGCGCCACGTTTATATGCCGCTTCAACTATGTAATGTGTTAGTTCTAATGCATCGACACTAGAGCGAATAAATACTGGTTGATCCTTTTGAACATTCATGCCCACACCAACTAATAGTTCGGCATATTGTTGAAGTTTATCTTGTAATTCTGTCATATGGTAACTCCCCCTATTTACGAATTTGACCAAGTGCATCAGCGATTGCCGATGCTTCACTCGGTGTAAATGATGCTTTTGATGTTACATATTCATGAATTTCACGAATTTCTTGTTCATCTGCTGATTTATAATTATCTGGATCAATCAAACTTTGATTCACAAGATTTAATCTATCTCTTATTTCTTCTATCATTTGTTCTATACTTTTTGCCACAAAATTCACCTCTTTTTCAATTTATTTTATCAAATTTACCTATCTTGTAAAACTTTTATGGCAATTACCCTTTTGAAATGATTAAAAAAGCTTTAAAATGGGAAAGAGGAGTATATAAATTTGGAGGTACACAAATGATTACAGTAGCATTCGTATGTTTAGGAAATATTTGTCGTTCACCTATGGCAGAAGCAATCATGCGACAAAAATTACTTGATAGAAATATAAATGATATAAAGGTTACCTCTAGAGGCACAGGGCAATGGAACTTAGGTGAGCCACCTCATGAAGGTACACAAGCCATTCTATCTGAACATGACATACCTTTTGATGGTATGATTAGTGAACTGTTTGAATCAAACGATGACTTTGATTACATTATTGCAATGGATCAAAGTAACGTTGATAATATCAAACAAATTAATCCTAATATTAAAGGTCAATTGTTTAAACTATTAGAGTTTAGCGATATGACTGAAACAGACGTTCCAGATCCTTATTATACAAATAATTTCGAAGGCGTCTATAAAATGGTACAATCATCTTGTGATAATTTAATCAATTTTATAATTAAAGATGCAAATTTAAGAGAGGAGTAACACATCATGCAAAACAAACTCATTCCAGGAATTTTATTAGGTGCCGTAATTGGAGGCGCAGCAACATTAGCTGATAAATCAACACGTCAATCTTTAAAACAATCTATTAAAGACAGAAAAGAAGGTACGCGTTCTCAAAAACCTTCTGCAATCAATAACATTAAAGACGAAGTGTTATATTGGAAAGACGTTGTAGAAGAAATCAGACGTAACAATCCAGAATTAGAACGTTCAATCAAAGATGCAAAAAATACTTTTGTAGAGCGTAAGAATAATCGTTTAAACGGCTAATTCTACTTATTTTTGTATTTCAAATGTAAGCTTCAATAAATGATTTAAGAGCCTGGGATGTATGACATATCTCAGGCTCAATCATTATGTTAACTTTACTTTGTAATATCAATTTTGTGTTTATATACGAATTTACAAACGGTTGCATGCATTTATATCATTGTCTTAATATTATGTAGCTTTAATTATTATGATGCATTACCGTATTTTCACATTAATAACACTTCATTATTTACTTAGGTTTTAACATTCATTTGATACTTACGCATACACATATGCATTATGCTATTTTTTTATTAATCTAATTATCTATTTTTCCGAAAGAAAATAGCGTCACATATTTACCTAAACTAGATTTTAAAGTATATTAAAATGTATATTGAAAAATATCAATACATAAGGAGATTAGATATGTCTAAAAAAGATAAAACAACTTCTAACTTTTTGAATGAGGCAAAAAGTGTAGAAGAAAATGACAAACAGTCTAATGAAACAAACGGTCAACAAATCAAACGCGACCGCACTTACATCACACCTGATGAATTTAAATCTAAGTCACCTAAGAAAGATAACCAAGCATTCTTTGTTTCACGTATCAATAAACCAGCAAAATATACTAAAGATTCAAATTTTTTCTCATATCTTGTATATAGAATTGGTAAAGATGACGCATCAGGACTGTCAGCACAGTTATCTTATTATTTCATGCTTTCATTGTTCCCAATGCTACTATTCTTACTCTCTATCGTACCAGTTGTTGGTGTGAAACAGTCGACGATAAGAGATTTAATAAAAGATCATGTGCCATCTGATTATGCACCTCAAGTTTCAGGTATAATTGGTGATATTATGGAGAATGCGAGCGGTGGATTACTATCTATCGGGTTAATCGCAGCATTATGGTCCGCATCTAACGGAATGACTGCGCTAATGAATGCCTTTAATGTTGCTTATGACGTTGAAGATAGCCGAAATTTTGTAGTTGCTAAACTTTATAGTGTATTATTCACGCTTGCCATGATTATCGTTATGCCAGTTGCACTCGTGTTACCTACATTTGGGCAACAAATTGGTGATCTGCTATTCGGCCCGCTAGGCCTTGGAGATCAAGTAAAATGGCTGTTTGATACAATACGTTTTGTATTACCTGTAATTGTTGTTCTTATAGCATTCATGGTGTTATACACATTAGCTCCTAATGTTAAAATTAAATTATTGTCTGTTATTCCAGGCGCTATATTTGCAACAATCGTCTTCTTAGGTGGGTCATATTTATTTGGAATTTATATTTCAAACTTTGCTAATTATTCTAAAACATATGGTAGTATTGCCGGTATTATCATCTTAATGTTATGGTTATACATCACAGGTTTCATCATCATCATTGGTGCTGAAATCAACGCCATCTTCCATCAACGTAAAGTGGTATCTGGTAAAACACCTGAAGAACAAACCTTGGACGATATCGAACATAATAGAAATACATCTATTGCAGATAATCAAGATTCTGAAAATGAAAATACTGATATTACATCATCAAACAAAGCAGTTAATGATGTAGATACATCGAAAAATAAAGGATAATATTAACCAATCCCCCTCAAACAAATGAGATGTCATTGTTTGAGGGGGATTTTAATAAATATAAAAGCTTTTATTGTTGCATAAAAATTAAAAAGCTAAAACAGCGTGTATGTCTACCATACGCGTTTGTTTTAGCTTGCTAGATTTATATTCCCTTTATTGAATTAAATTGTGCTGGAATGCATATATGACGGCTTGAGTTCTATCTTGAACTTCTAATTTACTTAGGATATTACTTACATGCGTTTTCACTGTTTTAATCGTAATATGTGAAGCGCTGGCAATCTCTTGGTTAGAGTAACCTTTAGCAATCAGTAATAAAATCTCCATTTCACGTTCTGTGAGCATTTCATACAATTCAGCTCGTTGTTTCATCCTATTTCTCATTTTAACTAGGACTTCTGCTTCAAATACTGACTCATTATTGTAAGTCTTACGAATCGCTTCAGCAATATCACTAGCACTTGTTGTTTTCAATATATAGCTATCTACACCGGAATCAAGTGCACGATAGACTTCGTTATCTTCAATATAACTCGTAAGCATGACAACTTTAATATTTGGCAAGTCTTTTTTAACTTGTTCAGTTGCTTCGACACCATCCATATCGTCCATAAGTAAATCCATTAAAATTAGGTCCGGTTTCAGTTCATGTGCTTTTTCGATTGCATCTTTTCCTGACTTACCTTCCCCTACGACATCTATATCTGATTGTGTGGATAAATAACTAGAAATACCTATTCGAACCATTTCATGATCATCAACAAATAATACTTTAATCGGCATTTGAATCCTCCTTATTTAATGGTGCCTTTACTTCAATTCTCGTACCTGCATCAGGCAAAGAAACGATATGAAATGTTGCACCTATTTCTAGTGCACGTTCGCGCATATTTTTTAATCCATAACTTTGTTCTACCTTATCATCTACATTAAACCCTTTACCATTATCTTGTATACGCAATAACAAATATTCTTCCCTATTAAATAATTCAATTGTGACCTTCGTTCCTTTAGAATGTCTTAGCGTATTAGAAATGGCTTCTTGCGTAATACGGAATAAATGGTCCTCGATACCTTTTGGTACTTTGAATTCTTCAATATCATGTACCACTTTCATTGGTACTTTTTTCTGTAAATCAACGACTAAATCTTTAATACCCTCACCTAAAGATTTATCTTTCAAACCAATAGGTCTTAAGTGTAATAGTAGTGCTCTCATTTCTAATTGGGAATCTTGAATCATTTTTTCTAATACTGGTATTTGTTGGTCCAATGGGGCCTTCAATTCTGTCTCTTTAATTGCTGATAACATCATACTTGCTGCGAATAATTGTTGACTAACTGAATCATGTAATTCACGCGCTAAACGTTGGCGTTCGTCTTCTATAATTTTCTTAACTTTAACATCATTGATATTATAAGATTCATTCGTCAGGTTCTGTGTTTTCATTCTTAATTTATGTACTTCTTGATTTAAAGGCACAAGCGTTTGATATAGTTCGATTGTTTCGTTGTATAATTCAATATTTTGATCATTGATACCCACTGTTTGACCTTCTATTGAACGTTCAATTTGATCTTTTAACCAATGATTTTGCTGATTGATTTTATATGCTAAGACAGAACCTACAATAATACAGAGTAAAATCACCATTAGATTTAAAAAAAGCAGTACAGGTATGCCAAATATTTGAGTATAAAACATACCTTGAAAATACATTATATTAACAAACACTTTATCAATAAAGAATATGGCAAAAAACGTACTATATACTAATATCAACATGGACCCGATCGCTCTAAAGTAGTGATTCATTTATAAATCACCTCAACATCACCTAAAAATGATGAGACATAAATATTTACAGCATAGTTCTCTGCTTTTGTTTCTTCTACTACCTTAATATTATTATTCTCAACTTTATAAGAGGTTTCGTTTACATAGGCATTCCCGTATAACGTTGTGAAATGTAATATAATATTATAGTTAAGTGGTACCACGATTTGAACTTTTCCAATGATATGTCGAATAACGATTGTATTATTTTCTTTAATGTTTGCTGCTTTAGACATATCAATATGAATATCACCAATGCCATGTTGAATTTGTAAATCTTCCCATTTATAAACATATACAGGTGATCGTTGCTCGCCAAACCATTTTTGTTTTATAAATTCCGGTGAGTCTACTTCTTCTTCTGTTGCAGTAATTTTTAAAGGTTTAAATTTATAAATAATATATCTAACGATGAGTACTATTAAAAATATAAATAATATGATAATCGTATACTTATTAGATAATAAGGTAAATGCTATTAATAACGCACCAATCCAAAAAGCTAATAAACCACGTACTTTATGAAAATAGATATAACCCACATAAACTAAAATACAACCCAATAATAACACAAGTAAAAAGCCAATTTTTTCAAAGAAAATATAATAAAAATTGGCAATAATCATTAATGCTGTAAATACGATAAGCATCTCTGTGGATATATATTTATGAGTCATGTTTCGCCACCTTTCTTTAAGCGACTAAACTGATACGTTCGATTAAATCACATTCAGTTTCAATGTTTGCACGTTCAACTGCCTGATGAGATAAATCGGATTCAATTCTCGCATAGTCTGCTTCCATTTCGTTTAATTCTTTTTTAATTTTTTCTATTTCAGAATGCTCTATTTCTTGAGCACAGTAAATGTAATCTTCATCTATCATATCAATATATTTATTTTCTAGCGTTAAAGTTAAGCAGTCTATTAATTTTTCAACATACGCTTTTCTTTCAATTAAATATTTTATGTACATTTCAATGCTTCTCATTTTTTTATCTAAATACTGTCTATATTCTACTAAACTTGTATAAAAAGTGTTTTTAGTCATTTTGTCTAAATAAGTCGTAATATAATTCATAGAATCACCTCATTATTGATTAGATTCCATTATAAAAAATTTCCGGAACCATTGGTATAGGCTCCGGAACCATCTTATATTAGGACTTTAGACCGAAACAAGATTAATCTATTTTAGTAGTTAATAATGGTCCATCTTTTGTCACAATAACCGTATGTTCAATTTGAGCAACAAAACTTTTATCGTTTGTTTCAAATGCCCATTCATTTTTACCTTCTGTTACAAAAGTTGCCTTTGTAGAAATAAATGGTTCAACAGCGATTACTGTGCCTTCTTTTAATAGTGTTTTATCTTTAGGTTCATAATAATTCATAACATGGCTTGGTGCTTCATGTAGAGATTGGCCTACGCCATGACCTGTTAGGTTTTTAATTACTGTAAGGTTATTTTTTCGTGCAGTCGCATGTACTGCTTTACCAATTTGGCTTAATTTAGCACCAGGTTTTACACGTGTCATTGCCGCTTCGAATGCTTCTAATGCCACATCACACACTTTTTGTTTTAATGGATTGTCCGGTTCACCAACAACAAATGAAATCCCTGTGTCTGCATAGTATCCGTTTTTAAGCGCAGACACATCTATATTCACTAAATCACCTTCACGTATTTTACGTTTACCAGGTATACCATGAGCTACTTCTTCGTTTACACTGATACATGTTTGACCTGGAAAGTTCTCATCATGAATTGGCGCTGATATCGCTCCATGCTTTTCAAATAAGTCCTTTGCAATATCGTCTAGTTCTTTTGTTGTAATTCCTGGCTTAGTTGCTGATTGCATTTCATCTCTTACTAGCGCGCAAATATAACCAATATCTTTTAATGCTGTTAATTCTTCTTCTGTTTTTACAATCATATTATCCCGTTCCTTTTTGTAATTTATATTCTTTCTTATTATAGCAGACTTTTTTTGATATAATAAATTAGAAAATTTTATCAACTATAGTTTAACATTTCACAGATATTAATAATACGACTACTCACCATTTTGAGCAGTTATTTGACTATACATCACATTAGGAGTTTTTAAATGAATGATAACTGGTATAAAAAAATTATCGGTGCTCGTACAATTAAAACGGGTCTAGCCACATTCCTGACTGCATTATTTTGTTTAGCTTTAAACTTAAATCCGATATTTGCTATATTAACGGCTATTGTGACGATTGAACCTACAGCTAAAGCTTCATTAAAAAAAGGCTATCGTCGTTTGCCAGCAACAATTATTGGGGCATTATTTGCAGTCATATTCACATTTATATTTGGGGACCAATCCCCTTTCGCATATGCATTGAGCGCTACGTTCACAATTATTCTATGTACCAAACTTAATTTACATGTGGGTACTACGGTAGCTACATTAACAGCTATGGCTATGATTCCAGGTATTCATGAAGCCTATTTCTTTAATTTCTTTTCTAGATTATTAACTGCTATCATCGGACTCGTAACAGCTGGATTAGTAAACTTTATTATTTTACCTCCAAAATATTATGATCAAGTTGAATCATCTATTAATTTGACTGAATCAAAAATGTACGAACTCTTTGAATTACGTATGCGTCAATTATTACTTGGTAAATTTACAAAAGGCGCGCCTTATCGTCAATTAAATCAATTAATCGATTTAAATCAAAAAGTGGAAACCTTACTTTCTTATCAAAAAGATGAACTAAGCTATCACAAACACCATGATTCAGAATGGATTCAACTTAAAGCACTAACTACGCGCGCGCATACTAATAGGTTGTTTATTACCCATTTATCTAATTTAGTTTATTTACCGAAAGATACGATAATTACTTTTACAAACGATGAAAAATTGGCGATTTTAAGTATCGCACAAAGTATAAACAATATATATTCGACTGGACACTTCGAGCGTAAGAAACAACATGCCTCTTTACTAAAAATGTCTGTGAAAGGTTTAGATGAGTTTGATAGCAATCAACTTAAAAGTCATGTCATTTATGAAATTCTATTGATTTATCGCATATTAGATCATCGTTTTGCATAAATCTAAATTTATTCTTAAATAAAAAGCACACTCGTATAAGCATATATTGTACTGAACCCCAAAAGTTGTACTTTGGTTTAGTGTAATATTTCAAAGGTTTGTTTCCTAAAATTTTTAGGAGACAAGCCTTTTAATTTTGATTTAATTCTTTCATCATTATAAAAAATAATATAGTTTTGAATAGCTAGCTCCAATTGATAAAAATGACCAAATTTTTCTCCATAAAACATTTCTTGCTTCAATAATCCAAAAAAGTTTTCCATAACTGAATTATCGAGACAATTTCCCTTTCTTGACATACTTTGAAACACTTTATTTTCTTTTAAAATATTTACGTATTTCGCATTTTGATAATGCCAACCTTGATCTGAATGTATAGTTAATCGATAATTAACATTTGGACATTTATTTAAAAGTTCTTTTAGTGGATTGATAGCCATATCTAGTGTTGGGTGACTTGAAATACTATAGCTCATAATTTCTGAACTATATAAATCAATATATGCAGATAAATATAATTTTGATCCATTATTTAACTTAAATTCTGTAATATCAGTCACTACTTTTTGATAAGGGCGATTCGTATTAAAACGTCGTTTTAATAAATGTTTTGCTATTTTGCCTACATTTCCTTTGTAAGATTTATACTTACGTCCTCTATGTGTAAATTTTGTACAAGTGAGTTTTAATTTTTTCATTAACTTTCTTACCTTTTTATGATTCACTTTAATACCTTTATTTGATAAGGATTGAGTAACTCTTCTATAGCCATAGATATATCCACATTCTTCACATATCGCTTTAATAGTTTCAATTAATTCTTTATCTTTATTTGGTTGTTTAAAACGTTCTAGCCAATAGTAATAAACAGATTTAGCTACTTTTGAAACTTTAAATAATAGACTGAGCCCAAAATTTAATGTTTCATGTAATACTTTTATGATTTTTACCTTTTCGAATGTTTTGTTTCGTAATTTTGAGTCAAGGCTTGTAACTTTTTTTGATAAGCTATACCTGCTTTTAATATCTCATTTTCATTTCTTAGTCTTTCTAATTCCTCGCGTTCACTTTCTTTTAATTCGGTTGATTTAGACTTTACTTTCGAATGTTTTTTATCCATTTTATTTGGACGTCCTTTCCGATTGTTGTTTAGTCCGAGGATACCTTTCTCTTCAAATATACGTTGCCAAGCACATATCATGGCGCTATTACTTATTTTAAAATGGCTTGCTGTTTCTCGATAAGACAACATGTTTTCTTGTCTAAATCTTAAAACATATAGCTTAAATTCTCTAGTATAAACTTTATTTTCAATCGTTTACTTAACCCTTCGGGTCCAAATTCTTTATATTGTGTAACCCACCTTTCGATTAAACTTTTATCGATATTTCATATTTCTTTGTTAATGCTCTATAACCTAATAAACTATTCAAATATTCTTGAACTACCTTTAATTTAAATTCATATTTGTAATGTTTGCCCATAAAAAATACACCCCTAAAAGTTAGATTTTTAGTCCAACTTTTGGGGTGCACATCAAATTCATATCGCTTTACGAGTGTGCTTTTTTATAATTTAATTTTTAGCTACGCGATCAACAATAACTTGTTTAGCAGCTTCTTCTTCAGTATTATCTACTTGTTTAGGCTCAAAAGCAATGCCTTTACGTTCACATGCTTTTTCTAATAAATAATCAGTAATTTCATGGTTTTTTGGTAAAATTGGACCATGTAAATATGTACCTAATAGATTTTTATAATGAATACCTTCTTTTGCATCTTCATCATTATTTCCATATCCATGTGTAACGTGACCTAAAGTACCAAATTTATGATATGTACGGCCACCATGATTTTCAAAACCAACTATTGTTCCAAAAGTTTTACTTTCAATCACAATATCGCCTGTAAGACGATTTGTTTGTGACTCAGTATAAAAGTCTAAAATATTTAAACCAGCTAATTCTGTACCATCTGGTGTAATGTATTTACTCCCCAAGAACTGATACCCACCACAAATTGTCAGACCGGGCATGCCTTCTTCAATGGCATCTTTCAATACCGTTTTTATTTTGCTTAATTCTTTCGTAGCCAAGGCTTGTTCTCTATCACTGCCACCACCAATGAAAAATATATCACAGTTATCTAGCGTGATACCTTCTGTTTCATTGATATCAACTACATTTAATTGGATATTCCTCAATTTAGCACGTTGTCTTAACGCAATGATATTACCAATATCACTATATAAATTTAATTTATCAGGCATAAAATGATAAACAGTTAATTCATTCATTTCGCTTTGACCTCCTCAAAAGAGTGGTTTAATTGTTCTAACATAGGTGCGAGCGAAGAATAATTTGGAATTGCTACAGTAAAGCTCTCTTTATATTCCATAGATTTAGCAGTCGCTTTGTAAATATCGCGCTCTAAGATAACAGGTACTGTAACACCAGCCAATTTTAATCTTAATTGAAGTTCTTCTGCTCTAGTTCCTGTAACAATAATTGTCTCTATTTGTTGTCTTGTTAATTTTTCAAAATCTGCATCATATATCCACGATGTATCTCTACCATCTGCAGCATTATCATTTAAACTGATAAGGTAAACCTTACTACCGCTTAATTGTTCACCTACTGAGAGACTTGCGTTCATCCCTGCAGGATTTTTGGCTAAGTTTATCATAGCTTCTTTGCTATCTTGTTTAAAATATTGCATACGGCCGTTGTCTGATGTATACGTTTCAAAACCTTTTCTGATGCCGTCATCATTAATGCCTAACTCTCTTAATACAGAATATGCAGCAATCGCGTTATAAGCATTAAAATCACCAGCTATTTTCATATTAAACGTTTTAGAACCAATATTTAAGTTTATAAACGGTGTCAGTGTAAATGAGGATACTTCATATTGTGTATCCTCACGTTTAAAACCACATTCACAGTGATAATGACCAATTTGGTTATATTGGATATAGTCATAATGGAGTAAACGTCCGCAGTTTGGACAATAACGGCTTTCATTCATTGTACTTTGTTCAAATTCGTGTGCGTGTGCCTTCATGCCATAGTAAACAACCGTGTCACTCGCAATTTTCAACCTACTCACAAATGGATCATCTGCATTCAATAATAATTTAATGCCCTTATTATTAATCGCCTTTGCTATGTTATTAACCATAATATCAATTTCACCAAAACGGTCCATTTGATCTCGGAAGAAATTCGTAACAACCATCATCGTTGGTGTTACTTCGTTAAGCACTCTCGGAATAGAGCCCTCGTCAATTTCAATGACTGCGATTTTTGTATTTTTCTTATTTTGCAAAATAAAAGCAGATGTAATACCTGCAGCCATATTTGCGCCTTCATTATTATGTATGATTTCTATATCATTAGCTTTTAATGTATGACCGATTAGGTTTGAAGTGGTTGTTTTCCCATTCGTACCACTTATAAAAACAATCTCATCAACTTGAGATGCTAACTTTCTTAATATATTTTTATCTACTCTTCTAGCTACTTGACCGGGCAAGTCTGTGCCTTTTTTGCCAGCAGCTTTACTTGCTTGCCTTGCCAATTTTGCTAAGCGGGTTGCAGTCCAGTATCTCATTTAGCTCCTCCTCTACTCTTCACTCAAATATTATAACACGATTATGTTGTATTCCAAACAATTCTCAACCCAATTTACATGAGTCTTTTTCAAATAAAGTAGCGTATAATTTACTACTAAGTCTAGTTTTGCTATACTGAAAAAAAGTATAGGAGGCTTATTAATTATGTTAAACAAAGAACTATTAGATGCTTTAAATGAACAAATGAATCATGAATTTTATGCTGCTCACGCTTATATGGCTATGGCTGCCTTTTGTGACGACAATTCTTACGAAGGTTTTGCAAATTTTTATATTCAACAAGCTAAAGAAGAAAGATTCCATGGTAAAAAAATATATGACTATATTAACGATCGTGGAGAACATGCTTTATTTACAGCAATTCCTGCACCAAAAACAGAGTTCAGCAGCATCTTAGAAACGTTTGAAGATGGTTTGGCTCAAGAACAAGACGTTACACATAGATTCTATAATTTATCAGATTTAGCTAACAAAGATAAAGATTATGCTACGATTTCATTCTTAAATTGGTTCTTAGACGAGCAAGTTGAAGAAGAAGCTATGTTTGAAACGCATATCGATTACTTAAATCGTATTGGTGATGATAGTAATACACTTTACCTTTATGAAAAAGAGTTAGCTGCACGTTCATTTGATGAATCAGAATAATTAATAGGTAATACTCACGAATTTATATATCAGAAAAGTCTGGGACATCAATAAATGTCCCAGACTTTTTTGATTAGGTAGTAAATGTTAGTTCAATTTCATTAACTTGACTGTTTTTCATTTATTCTATAAAGTCATAACATATTCCATTATAGAAAGGGAACTTGCTCCATGAGTAACGATGCATTTATAGCTTTAGATTTTGAAACTGCCAACGGTAAACGTACAAGTATTTGTGCTGTTGGTATGGTTAAAGTAGTCAACCACCAGATAACAGAATCTTTCTATACACTTGTTAACCCTAATGACTATTTCTCACAACAAAATATCGCAGTACACAGCATACATCCTGAACAAGTTGAAGATGCGCCTACATTTCAAACAGTATATCCCTATATGTTGCAATTTATCGGCGATTTACCCGTCGTTGCACACAATGCAGCATTTGATATGAACGTTCTACACGAAAGTATTAGTGCTTTTGGTTTTGATACCCCTAACATGACTTACTTTTGCTCTTTACAACTTTCAAGAAGAACAGTAGAAAATCATCGCTATGGTTTAAATTACATGATGCAATATTATAATTTAGATTTTCATGGACATCATGATGCGCTCAATGATGCTAAAGCATGCGCTATGATTACGTTCCGTCTCTTAAAACATTATGATGATTTACCTAGTATGTTAAATATCTACGGCAAGGATTTAAAAGATAAAGATTAATTCTATTTCCTTGATATGTCTGTAAAATAGCTTATCTACTATAAATCATTTTCTATCTTAATTAAATATAATCGTATATTGTCATATTTTCATATGTCGCTTTTTCAAGATTACCAACAGTCACCCCTACAAGACGAATAGGCGTTTCAGGATTTTTTAATTCTGTATATAAATCATAAGCAATATTGTATATGTCAGTTTCTGAGCGAACCGGGTCTCTAAGACTACGTTGTTTCGACAAAGATTCAAACTTAAATGTTTTAATTTTTACTGTTACTGTTTTTCCAGATTTTTGTAATTTAGCTAGACGTTCTGCTGTTTTATTACTTAATTCCCAAATTTTTTGTAAAATTTCTTCATCATCATTCATATCTGTGGCAAATGTTCGTTCTGTACCAACAGATTTCCTGATTCTAGTAGGCTTTACTGGATTATGATCTATACCCCTCGCTTTATTGTACAAGCCATGTCCACGCTTACCAAATAGTCTAATAAGGTCCCGTTCACTTTGATTATATAAATCTTGTCCTGTATAAATCGCTTCTTGATGCATTTTTTGTTTTGAAGCTTTACCAACACCAGGAAAATCTCCAATATCTAAGCCCATTAAAATATCATGAACATTTCTATAGTCAATAACTGTTAAACCGTTGGGCTTGTTCATACCACTTGCTAATTTAGCTAAAAATTTATTATATGATACACCTGCTGACGAAGTAAGCATTGTAGCTTCATAAATATCTCTCCTGATATATTGAGCGATTCGAGAGGCTGGTAAATCAGGTCTGACAAGATGTGTGATATCCAAATATGCTTCATCCAAAGACAAAGGTTCAACAACCTCTGTATAACTTTTAAATATATTCATAATCTTTTCCGATGCAGTTTTATAAGCTTCGAATCTTGGCGTCACATAGTACCCGTTAGGACATAATTTATGCGCTTGTGCAGTGGGCATCGCAGAATGTACACCATATTGTCTTGCCTCATATGATGCCGTTGATACGACCCCTCTTCCACTAGCTTTACCACCAACAATGACAGGTTTTCCTTTTAGTTTAGGGTTATCCCTCATTTCTACTTGTGCGAAAAAGTAGTCCATATCCACATGTATAATCCGTCTTTCTGACAATGCCCTCACCTCCTGTATTCGATATAATTTATAATTGTGTTGTTTTTATCTTACATCCTCCATCATCATTTTTCTTTGAATTTGCTCAATAAAAAAAAGGAACAGTACACGTTTAAGTGAATCAGTTTGAATTTAATATTCAAATGATCATTTACTCAAACGGAGCTGATCCTTTATCAAAGTTACATTTATCATTTTATGATTTCAATTCAGTTCGAAATTCTTGAGCAGGGGCAGGCGCTTGTGTATAAAATTTAATCCCTTCTTCTGTATCTTCAATAAGTTGTACATGTTTATTTAATAAACCTGTAAGGAAATACATATCCATTACGCAATATCCTATGTGAAAACATGCAATAAAGATAATAGATGAGTAAGCAAAATACGAAAATATTACTAATAATACGCTTGTGATAATGACTAAAGGGGCTAACATAATTGTCATGTATTGCCATTTTTTAAAATAAACATTTGGCATATGTGTTGTAATCAAACCTGATTTAATACGATATGTAGGTTTATTACCTTTTGACATTACTCTGAACATTATATTATGAATAAATTCATGTAAGAAATACACTACTGCAAAACCAACAATACCAAAAATAATATTAAAAATTATGTTTTGTTCTATAATATGGGTCATAGAATATGCCATTTTATAAGAAATCAAAATGCTAATCATCACAATAGTTAATTGAAATAAAATAAAACCTTCAACTGCTTTTTTATTAGAAAACAAATCAATTTTAAACATTAGACGCCCTCCTCGTCACTCGTTATTAACTAGAGTATACAACGATTATCACCACTATGAAAGGGGGTAAAGTGAAAGTAAGTTGCTTGTAATTGAATTTTAACAAACTTACTCATTTTGCAATATTTTGCAATGTTTAGCAAACAAATTATTAATTATTTTTACACAAGTCATATATACAAAACGTATTTAATTATAAGTAATACAGTCTTTACATCAATGCTTTATATACGTTCAAATTGTGCCACTGTTTCAACATGTGTCGTATGCGGAAACATATCAACCGGTGTAATTTGTGTTAACTTATATTGGTTTGCTAATAATTGTGCATCACGCTGTTGCGTTGATGGGTTACATGATATGTAGACAATTTTTTGAGGATTTAGCTCTAATAATGTCTTCAAAAATGTTTCGTCACAACCCTTTCTAGGTGGATCAACCATTACAACATCTGGTCTTATTCCTTCTGATTTCCATTTTAAGATAACTTCTTCTGCCTTACCACAGACAAAAGTAGTATTTTCAAATTGGTTTATAGTCGCATTTTGTTGAGCATCTGTAATGGCTTCTGGCACAACCTCAACACCATAGACATGTTTTGCTTTGGGAGCCATATATAAACCAATGGTACCAATACCGCAATAAGTATCCAACACTGTTTCTTCTCCCTGTAGCTCAGCATAATCTATAGCACGTTGATATAGTTTTTCTGTTTGGATAGAATTAATTTGATAAAATGATTGGTCATTAATTTTAAATGTGACATCTGACAACATATCGACAATCTCATCTTTACCATAAAGTGTATATGAATTTTGTCCCATTATAACGTTGGAATGTGTATCATTTACATTTTGTTTAATACTCACAATTGCTGGAAAATGTTGTTTTAAACGTTCTGTTAGGATGTCACCTTGTTTAAATTTTTTGCCATTTGTTACAAAAATGACCATGAGTTCTCTAGAATGATGCCCTGTTCTTATTACAACATGACGCATCATGCCTTGCTTTTTACGCTCATTATAAACACTGATGTTTAGTTCATTGAACCACGCTTTTAATTTATTTATAACTTCTTGGTGTAGTTGGTCTTGAATCAAACATTCATCCATATTAATAATATCGTGGCTACGTTGACGATAAAATCCTGTTATAACTTTATTCTCATTGTTTTTACCCACTGGAATTTGTGATTTATTTCTGTAGTACCAAGGATTTTCCATACCAATCGTGTCATGAATGATTGTATCTTTAAATCCAGCTTTACGTTGAAATAAATTCACAACTTGTTCTTTTTTCATATTTAACTGCGCTTGATATGTCATGTGCTGCAACTGACAACCACCACATTTATAATAATATATACACGGTGGTTCTACTCGATCAGTGCTTTTTTCTTTAATTTCAACCAGCTTACCAATTGCGAAGTTCTTTTTCACTTTGATTACTTTAAACGCTATCACTTCATTAATGAGTGCATTGGGCACAAAAATTGGATAACGATCAAATTTCACAACACCATGACCTTCATGTGTTAAATCTATCACTGTTCCTTCAATTACTTCATTTTTTTGTATCGCATTCATTACTTCACCCCACACTAAAAGAGGTTAGGATGTATGTTGACTGACCTAACCTCGTAGTTTAATCTAAATCGTATTTTTATTTGTATCATTGTTCTATAATTTCTTCATTTTTAATATCATTTGGTGTGAATACTTCAATATGTTGTTTCAAGTTTAAAAAATTACCAGGTAATTTGCCTCCATATTCACCATCTACATTTAATTGCATATCGGTGAATGATGAAACGCTAATAGATTTGGCCTTCTTGTAATGTACTTTAGGATGCTTGGTATGTTCACCTCTTGATGCTAACGTCATAATGTGGCCTAATTCAGCTAAGTTAGCTTTTTCAACGATAATTAATGTAAAGTAACCATCATCCAATTTAGCATCGGGGACTAATTTTTCAAACCCAGCCATTGAATTCGTAAGCCCTAGTAAGAATAACAAGGCTTCTCCTTGGAATACTTCGTCATCATATTCAATACGAATATCCACGGCTTTCATTTGAGGTAACATTTCAAAACCTTTGATATAATACGCGAATGGTCCTACAATGGATTTCAACTTACTCGGAGTTTCGTATGATACTTGAGTTAGTTGTCCACCTGCAGCTAAGTTAATAAAATAACGACTATTCATCTTACCAATATCCACACGTGTCATATGTCCCTCAATAATGACATCTATCGCACTCATGATATCTGTGGGTAAATGTAATGCACGACCAAAATCATTCACAGTGCCCATCGGTATAATACCTAAACTTGGTCTATTTGGCTTTTCAGCAATGCCATTTATGACTTCATTTAAAGTACCATCTCCACCAGCTGCAATCAGTACATCGTAATTTTGTTCTAAACTACGTGCTGCTTCTGTAGTTGCGTCGCCTACTTTTTCTGTGGCATATGCGCTTGTTTCAAATCCAGCTTTTTCTAATTTAATTAAAACATCTGGTAATGTGCGTTTAAATAATTCCTTTCCAGATGTTGGATTATAAATGATTCTAGCTCTTTTTCTCATAATTTATCCCTCTACTTCATATACTCAATACCTATATTATATGATTTACATAGATGTTAAAAGCATTTTAGGTTAAATTCCAAAGAAAATATTTAAGGCACATCGCATTTAAAAGACCCTGTAGCATAATTTGAGCTACAGGGTCTAGATATATTGAATTATCGTTTATCCAATTCTTGTTTTAACAATTGGTTAACTAACTGTGGATTAGCTTGGCCTTTAGAAGCTTTCATAATTTGTCCAACTAAGAAGCCCATAGCCTTACCTTTACCATTCTTATAGTCTTCAATAGATTGCTCGTTATTATCCAATGCTTCATTTACAAATTTAAGCAATGTTGCTTCGTCAGAAATCTGCACTAAGCCTTTATCTTCCATAATTTGTTTTGCATCCCCGCCATTTTCAGCTAGTTCAGGGAATACTTTTTTAGCTATTTTACTACTCATTGTGCCATCTTCAATTAATTTAATCATACCCGCTAAGTTTTCTGGTGTTAACTTAGTATCTAATAAATCAATTTGATTTTTATTTAGATATTCGTTTACGCCACCCATTAACCAGTTAGATGTCAACTTAACATCTGCACCTTCTGCAACTGCACCTTCGAAGAAATCAGACATTTCTTTTGTCAGTGTAAGTACGTGTGCATCGTAGGCAGGTAAACCATATTGATTTACATACTTTTCTTTTCTTTCATCAGGTAATTCAGGAATCGTTTGACGAACGCGTTCTTTCCATTCTTCATCTACATATAAAGGTACAATATCTGGTTCTGGGAAATAACGGTAATCGTCAGATCCTTCTTTAACACGCATTAATAATGTCTTACCATTAGACTCGTCAAATCGACGTGTTTCTTGTAAAATTTCTCCACCATTTAACAATTCTTCTTCTTGACGTTTTTCTTCGTATTCAAGACCTTTACGAACATATGTAAAGGAGTTTAAGTTTTTCAACTCAGCTTTTGTACCAAATTCTTCTTGACCATACGGACGTAATGAAATGTTGGCATCACAACGTAATGAACCTTCTTCCATCTTACAATCTGAAACGCCTGTATATTGAATGATTGAACGTAGTTTTTCTAGGTATGCGTATGCTTCTTGAGGAGAGCGAATATCTGGTTCCGATACGATTTCAATTAATGGTGTACCTTGTCTATTTAAATCAACTAAAGAATAACCATCTTTATGTGTTGATTTACCAGCATCTTCTTCCATGTGTAAACGCGTAATACCAATGCGTTTTGTTTCACCATCAACCTCGATATCGATATAACCATTTTCACCAATTGGTTGATCAAATTGTGAAATTTGATAAGCTTTTGGATTATCTGGATAAAAATAGTTTTTACGGTCAAATTTAGATTCTGTAGCAATTTCCATGTTCAATGCCATTGAAGCTCTCATGGCCCAATCAACAGCACGTCTGTTTACAACTGGTAATACACCTGGATATGCTAGGTCGATAACATTTGTGTTTGAGTTCGGTTTTGCTCCAAAATGCGCTGGCGCTGGAGAAAACATTTTAGAATCTGTTTTTAACTCAACGTGGACTTCTAGTCCGATAACTGTTTCAAAATGCATGATTTCCACTCCTTATAGTTTTTCGTATTCATTATGAAAATTAAATTTTGTTTCATATTGGTAAGCGACACGATATAGTGTTTTTTCATCAAATGGTTTACCTATAAATTGTAAACCGATTGGGCGGCCATTTGATTGTCCACAAGGAACAGAAATACCTGGTAAACCAGCTAAATTAACTGGCGTTGTTAATAAATCGTTCGCATACATTGTAAGTGGATCATCTATTTCGTCACCTAAATTGAAAGCTGTTGTAGGTGTAGTTGGACCAACGACAACATCATAATTTTCAAATATACGATTGAAATCATCTTTGATTAATGTTCTAACTTTTTGTGATTTTTTATAAAATGCATCATAATAACCTGAACTTAATGCAAATGTTCCCAAGAAGATACGGCGTTTAACTTCCTCACCAAAGCCCTCACTTCTAGACATTTTATATAATTCTTCTAATGAGTTCGCTTCTGGAGAATGATATCCATATCTAATACCATCGAAACGAGACAAGTTAGAAGAAGCTTCAGAAGATGCAATTACATAATAAGAAGGAATCCCATACTTCGTATTCGGTAATGATACTTCTTCTACAGTGGCACCAAGACCTCTTAAAGTTTCGACTGCTTCTTTTACAGATGCTTTGACTTCATCAGAAACACCTTCACCTAAATACTCACTTGGAAGCGCGATTTTCAATCCTTTAATATCTTTACCGATATCAGAAGTGTAATCAGCATCTTCAACTGGCGCACTTGTTGAATCATTTTCGTCTACCCCAGTAATTGCTTCCAAGACTAATGCATTGTCTTTAACTGTACGTGTCAATGGTCCAATTTGATCTAATGACGATGCAAAGGCTACTAGACCAAAACGTGATACACGGCCATATGTTGGTTTCAAACCGACAATTCCACAATAAGCTGCTGGTTGACGAATTGAGCCACCAGTATCAGAACCTAAACTGAAAGGAACTAAACCAGCTGCAACTGCTGCGGCAGAACCACCCGAAGAACCACCAGGTACTGCAGTATGATCGAAAGGATTTACAGTTTTTTTGTAATATGATGTTTCAGTGGAACCACCCATAGCAAATTCATCCATATTTAATTTACCGATAAGCACTGCTTGTTCATTTCGTAATTTATTCATCACAGTTGATTCATAAATTGGTACAAAGCCCTCTAACATTTTACTAGCACATGTTGTTTCTACACCTTCAGTAATAATGTTATCTTTAATACCCATTGGAATACCAAATAACTTGCCTTCCATTTGGTCTTTTGCTTGTAATTCATCTAATTCTTGTGCTTTTTTAATAGCATTTTCTTTATCTAATGCAAGAAACGATTTGATCGTTGGATCAGTTTCTTCAATTGCATCGTAAATATCACTTACAACTTTAGATGGTGTAATTTCTTTGTTTTTGATTAAGTTGATCAAATTCTCAACAGATTCATAACGGATGGTCATCTTAAGCGTCCTCCTCATTCATGATAGATGGTACTTTAAACTGTCCATCTTCCGTCACTTTAGCATTTTTTAATGCAAGCTCTTGAGGGATGCCCTCGATTGCTTTATCTTCACGTAATACATTTTGTAAATCTAGTACGTGATATGTTGGTTCAATTTCACTAGTATCCGCTGTATCTATTTGATTAGCAAAGTTTAAAATGCTTTCTAATGTATTTTGCATTTCAGTCGTTTCATCTTCAGTAATTTGAAGTCTTGCTAAATTTGCTATATGTTCAACTTCTTCTCGTGTAACTTTAGCCATTAAATAAAAGCCTCCTTTTTACTCATTCATTACAAAATTGTACCAAAATTTCGTTGAAAAATCTAAGTTTTTCAATAATAACGGTAAATTAAAATTTTATATTGCTATTATTTACTTGTCATTCATACGTTAAAAATGGCATTGTTTAAATTTCACCACCTAAATCACGCACGATTTATTTTTTTAAATGCATAATCAATCATTGCACTTTATATTTCATGTAACTATACATCATTATATGGAAGCGCTTAACAAAGCATGGCTAAAATGTATTTTTTCATTAAACTAAAATAATACTATTCTATTTATAAATTACATTGTATAATAATTCATATACCACAATAGAATCATTTAAAACAAAGGGAGATGAGGACGATGCTGATATTAGGCACTTCATTGGCCAACCAAGTACATGCAAGTTGGCAAACATATATAATGATCATCATATATTTCACTATATTATTATTTATCGGTTACTACGGATACAAACAAGCTACAGGTAATTTAAGTGAATTTATGTTAGGTGGTAGGAGCATCGGTCCTTATGTGACAGCACTTTCAGCAGGTGCATCAGATATGAGTGGCTGGATGATTATGGGTCTACCAGGATCTGTTTATAGTACTGGGTTATCTGCTATGTGGATTACCATTGGTCTTTCATTAGGCGCCTATGTAAATTATTTTGTCGTTGCACCTCGTCTACGTGTCTATACAGAATTGGCTGGTGATGCGATTACATTACCAGATTTCTTTAAAAACAGATTAAATGACCACAATAATTACATAAAAATTATATCCGGCTTAATTATTGTTGTTTTTTTCACTTTATACACACATTCCGGTTTTGTATCAGGTGGTAAATTATTCGAAAGTGCCTTCGGTTTGAATTATCATTGGGGATTACTAATGGTTGCATTTATAGTCATATTTTATACATTTTTCGGTGGTTATCTTGCTGTATCTATCACCGACTTCTTCCAAGGAGTGATCATGTTAATCGCTATGGTGATGGTCCCTATCGTTGCACTTATCGATTTAAACGGCATCGATACGTTTAAACAAGTAGCAGAGATGAAACCAACAAATATGAATCTATTTAAAGGCACAACCGTTTTAGGTATCATTTCACTGTTTGCTTGGGGATTGGGTTATTTCGGACAACCTCATATTATTGTTAGATTTATGTCTATAAAATCGCACAAATTATTACCAAAAGCACGAAGATTAGGTATTAGCTGGATGGTGATTGGGTTATTAGGTGCTGTTGCAGTTGGTTTAACAGGTATTGCCTTTATTTCTGAACGCAACATCAAGTTAGAGGATCCTGAAACTTTATTTATCGTTATGAGCCAAATTTTATTCCACCCTTTAGTTGGAGGCTTCTTATTGGCAGCAATTTTGGCAGCCATCATGAGTACAATTTCTTCACAATTACTGGTAACTTCAAGTTCCTTAACGGAAGACTTTTATAAACTCATTCGTGGTGAAGATAAAGCTAAAGCACACGAGAAAGAATTCTTAATGGTTGGTCGTTTATCTGTATTAATTGTAGCGATTGTGGCTATATGGATTGCTTGGTCGCCAAACGATACGATACTAAATTTAGTTGGTAATGCTTGGGCAGGATTTGGTGCCGCATTTAGTCCATTAGTTATCTTCTCACTCTATTGGAAAGGTCTATCACGTACTGGTGCACTTGCAGGCATGATTACCGGCGCATTGGTCGTAATTATTTGGATTGTTTGGATTAAACCATTAGCTTCTATCAATGAGCTATTTGGTATGTATGAAATTATTCCTGGATTCTTAGCAAGTGTGATTACTACTTACTTTGTTAGTAAATACACTAAAAAACCTGGTTCATTTGTGACACATGACCTAGATAAAGTAAAACAAATCGTAAAGGAATAGTTTGATATTATAACTGTTAAATCAATACAAAACGCCAAACTGGTATATCATTATAATTGATATCAGTTTAGCGTTATTTTTTGTCTATGCAAGATTGTCATTATCTTGGTTAATTGTTTCGGTTAATTGTTGTTTTTATAAATATGAACTTGTGGTTCTTTGTCGTCTTTCGTTTTACTTATAAGTGCTTTCGGATTATTACCATCTTTAATATGAATTTCATATTCATCAATACCATCAAAATATTTATCAGCTTGTTCTGTTACATATTGAGTGATACCAATCGTTTCTGCTTTACCGTAATAATCTATAGGTAAATCAACGGATAGTTGTTTCGCTTTTTTATTATCAAATTTAACTGTACCCACTGCTTGTGTAAAATTATTAAAATAGGTTTGTAGGTTGTCATTAAATTGTTTGAAATCGGAATTTAAATTTTCATCAAGCTCTCCCGCTTCTTCAGAAGGTAATAAGGCTGTTTTTTGATTAATATCTTTCCAATCATTAATACGTGTCTTACCATCTTCAACCGTTGTCCCTGCAATAAACTCACCTGGAACAATTGAATTTTCACCAGATTGTTTATAAATAGCAAAATGTATAGGTATTTCTTTCAAATCCTTATTTTCCCGAATTCGAGAAAGTAATTCTTCTGCCATTTGTTTACCTTGTTTTTCAATTTCTTTATCGTCGAGGTCTTTGCTATAGGTTTCACCGTCTTTTTCTTTTTGATAATAATATGTACTATTCATAGCTAAACCTATTGTCATACCTTTTATTTTTTTACCTTTTGTATCACCACTCGCATAAAAATCTTGTTCTAAAATATTAGATAAATATGCAGGTGATTGTTCAGCAATTTTTTCAGGATCTGTTTCACCTTTGTGAGATGGATTTAGTCCCAAGTTTTCATTTGCTTTTTTCTCTTTTCTATCACTTTCATCCATTTTGTTAACTTCATCTTTAGTATACTTTGGATTTAGAAAAGCGTTAATCATATCTTTATCTAAGTATTGTCCATCTTGATATAAGTAGTCATCCGTTGGAAATACACTTTTACTTAAATCTAACAAACCATTTTCAAAGTCTTCACCATTGTAACTGTTCGCCATGTTATCTTGTAATAATCCACGTGCTTGGCTCTCCTTAAATGGTAAAATCGTTCTATAATTATCACCTTGCACATTTTTATCCGTTGCAATTTCTTTTACGGAACCTGACTCTTTTTGTTGCTCTTTTTCATTAGATTGTTCTTTTGATTTTTCATCATTATTTCCACAAGCTGTTAATACCAAAATTGCTGAGATGAATAGTATAATCGTTCGTTTCATGCATTATCTCCTCTATCCCTCTATTTCATTTTGTTTCTGAACAAAAGCTTCTTCTGACCAAATTTCTGTACCAAATTTTTCTGCTTTAGCTAGTTTAGAACCAGCATCTTCACCTGCTATGACCAAATCGGTATTTTTTGTTACGCTATTGGTTACTTTTGCACCTTGTAATGCTAACCAATTGGATGCTTCATTTCTTGTCATTTGATATAACTTACCAGTTAGGACAATTGTTTTGTCTTTAAAATCTGGGTGTCCTTCTAATTCTGTTGTCTTAACACCTTTATAAATCATATTAACATTTTTTGCTTTTAATTTATCAATTAATGCACGTATATCTTCATTTTCTAAATAAGTTACTACAGATTGAGCTAGCTTATGCCCCACATCATGAATATCCATTAACGCTTCTTCCGTCACATGAAACAGTTCATCTATCGTTCCATATTTTTCAGCAATCACTTGGCTAGCTTTAACGCCTAAATGTCGAATACCAAGACCAAATAATAATTGTTCTAATGAATTCGATTTAGCTTTTTCAATAGCATTGAGTAAATTATCTACTTTTTTCTCGCCCATACGGTCCAGTGGTAAAAGATCTTCTTTCGTCAAATAGAAAATATCTGCTACATCTTTTATTTTCTCATTTTCATATAACTGTTGGATTATTTTAGTTCCTAAGCCATCTATATTCATCGCTTGTCGTGAAACAAAGTGAATTAATCCTTCTACTAATTGCGCTTGGCATTTAGGGTTAATACAACGTAATGCCACTTCGCCTTCTATTCTAACTAATTCATGTTCACAACTAGGACAATGTGAAGGCATGTGATAGATTTCTGCATCATCAGGTCGTCTGTCTAATACACTTTTAATTACTTCAGGTATGATGTCGCCTGCTTTTTTAATTACAACGCTATCACCTATTCTTATATCCTTATCATGGATTAAATCTTCATTATGTAGTGAAGCGCGAGAAACGGTTGTACCTGCTACCCTAACTGGTTCAAGAACAGCTGTGGGTGTAACAACACCTGTTCTACCGATACTCAATTCAATATCTAATAATTCCGTAACCACTTCTTCAGCGGGAAATTTATATGCAATAGCCCAGCGCGGTGATTTTTGAGTGAAGCCTAATGTTTCCTGTTGTTCTAAAGCATTGACTTTAATAACAATACCATCAATATCATAAGGCAAGTTTTCACGTTGTTTTGTCCATTTGTCAATGTAAGTCATAACTTCTTCTATCGTTTGAACGCGTTGACGTTCTTGGTTTGTTTTAAAGCCTAGTTGGTCAAGTTCATCTAATGCTTCACTTTGAGTATCTGCATTAAACTGGGTAAAATCATTCACACTATATAAGAAAACGCTCAGTTTACGTTTGGCAGCTAACTTTGAATCTAATTGTCGTAATGAACCAGCCGCTGCATTTCTTGGATTAGCAAATGGCTGTTCTTCATTCGCAGCTTTCGCTTCATTTAAATTAACAAAAGACTTTCTAGGCATATACGCTTCGCCTCTGACTTCAAAAGTTCTACTTTCATTAATTTTTAATGGTATCGCGTGTATTGTCTTTAAATTTTCAGTAATGTCTTCGCCCGTGGTGCCATCCCCACGAGTTAAACCTTGAACAAATCGACCGTTCTCATATTTTAATGAAACTGCAAGTCCATCAATTTTCAATTCACACATGTACTCAACATTTCCTATATTATCACGTATACGCTGATCAAATTTTCTTAAATCTTCTTCGTTAAACGCATTACCTAAACTAAGCATAGGCGTATCATGATTCACTTTTTCGAATGTGGACTGCGCACTACCACCTACTCTAACTGTAGGTGAATCCGCAGTACGATATTCTGGATGTTGCGTTTCTATATCTATCAATTCATGGAGTAATTTATCATACTCACTATCAGGTACTGATGGATTATCTTTCACATAGTACTCATAGCTATATTGATTTAATAATCTATGCAACTCATCTACACGCGATTGTATATCAGCCACTTGTTACTCCCCCTTTTTTTCAATAGGTGCAAATTGTGCTAGCAAGCGTTTTGGTCCTTCAGATTTAAAGATAATATCTAATTCGACAGAACCATTTTTTTCTTTTACATTACTTACCATGCCTTCGCCCCATGACTTATGCATTACTTTATCACCAACATTCCAATTGGTAGCTGATTGCTTTTGTTTTGTTGCAGTAGCACGTTGGCTATGCGCTCGTTTAGCAGGTTGTTTGGTAGCATTCTGGAAACGATTGCTCGTTGCCTGTGCTTGAGATTTTGATTTACCTTTAGATTCATTTTCCAATAAATCTTCAGGAATTTCTCTTAAAAATCTCGAAGGCATATTGGATTGAGGACGACCAAATAACATTCTAGATGTTGCATGTGTTAAGTATAAGGTCTCCTCAGCACGTGTTATTGCAACGTAACAAATACGTCTTTCTTCCTGCATTTCATGTTCATCATCACTCTTAATCGCTCTGATATGTGGGAATAAAGATTCTTCCATACCCATTATAAATACAATTGGAAACTCAAGACCTTTGGCAGAGTGCATCGTCATGAGCGTAATACCATCTTCAATTTGAGCATCATCAATATCAGCAACCAGTGATAAATCAGTTAAAAAGTTAATTAGCGATTGCTCTTCTAAGGGTGTGTTTTCTTCATAATCTTTAGGTACAGACATAAATTCATCGATATTTTCTAATCTACTTCTAGATTCGAGCGTTTGTTCACGTTCTAACATGTCTCTATAGCCTGTCTTAGTCAATACTTCTTCTACAATCTCTGTAATTTCAAGAAATTCTTGTTGTTTAATTAAATTTTGCATAACATCATAAAAACTAATACATTCTTGCGTCACTTTTTTAGATAGTCCTATAAAATCAACCTCTGCTAATGCATCAAACATACTTAAATCATTTTGTGCCGCATATGCTTGAATTTTATCTACAGATGATGGACCGATGCCGCGTTTAGGAATATTGATTACTCGACGTAAACTAATGTCATCATTACTATTTGCAATAATACGTAAGTAACTTAATAAGTCTTTAATTTCTTTTCTGTCATAGAACTTTTGACCACCAACCATAGTATACGGTAAGTTCGATTTCATAAATGTTTCTTCAAGTACACGTGATTGTGCGTTTGTACGATATAAAATGGCCATATCTTGATACTTTTTACCATTTCTTTGGTGTTTCATAATTTCACGCACGACGTATTCAGCTTCATCTCGCTCAGTCGTAGCTTCATAGTAATGAATTTTATCGCCACTCGTATTACCAGTCCATAACCCTTTCGGTTTACGTTCTGAATTATTTTTAATGACTTCATTCGCTGCATTTAATATATTTTTTGTAGAACGATAATTTTGTTCTAAGAAAATCGTTTTGGCTTCTGGATAATCTTCTTCAAAAGAAAGAATATTTTGGATATCTGCACCACGCCAACCATAAATTGATTGATCTGAATCTCCAACAACGCATAAATTTTTAAATTTAGCGGCAAGTAATTTAACTAAAGTATATTGTGCTTTATTCGTATCTTGATATTCATCGACATGAATGTATTGAAATTTATTTTGATAATAATCTAATACATCTGGTACACGTTCGAATAATCGAATCGTCACCATGATCAAATCATCAAAATCAAGTGCTTCATTTCTAGATAATTGTCTTTGATAACCTTTATAAACGGTTGCAACCATTTGTTCATGATAGTCATTTGCTTCTTTTTGTGCATCCTCAGGTGTTTTCAATTCATTTTTAAGGTTACTTATCGCCCCGATAAACATTCTAGGTTCGAATTTTTTACTATCTATATTTTCATTTTTCAGTACATCTTTAATCACTGATTTTTGGTCAGTTGGATCAATAATTGTAAAGTTACGTTCTATACCAATACGGTCTGCATCTCTTCTCAAAATCCTCACGCACATTGAGTGGAATGTAGACATCCACAATACCTGAGCTTGTTCTCCAACTAATGTTTCAACACGTGCTTTCATTTCTTTTGCTGCTTTATTAGTAAAAGTAATCGCTAAGACGTTATACGGAGACACGTCTTTTTCATCTAGCAAGTATGCGATACGATGGGTTAACACACGTGTTTTACCTGAGCCGGCACCTGCCATAATTAGTAGTGGCCCCTCTGTCGTACGTACTGCTTGACTCTGTTCATCATTCATCTTGTTTACTAATGCATTCATTAATGTGTCTCCTTTACTTTAACTGTTTTTAGTGCTTTGTTTATATCTTCGTATATAATATTTCCGACAATGATTGTATCTGCAATAGAAGCCATCATTTCTGCTTCTTCGTAGTTACTAATACCGCCACCATAAAATAATTGTGTTTCCGTTAACATGTCTGCTGCTGCCTTTACCAAGTTAGTTTCGCCATACACACCACTATACTCTATATACATAACTGGTAATTGATACATATCATTGATCATTTGTGCATAAGCTTCAATATCTTCATCATCTATCATCGTGTCAGCTTGCGTTAATTTGGCTACCTTGCAATCTGGATTAAGTACCACATATCCTTCGAACACAACTTCATTAAAATCTATCAATGTACCATATGACTTTAACGCTTCTAGTAATAAACCATTATGGTATTTTACATCTCTACTGTTTAAAACAGTTGGAATAAAATATAAGTCAAAGCCAGGTACAACACTTTCAAGATTAGATATTTCAAGTACTATTGGTAATGAATAACATTTAACTTTATGCATTAAGTGCGCAACATTTTCTTCAGTGATGTCATCCGTTCCACCAATCATAATTGCGTCCGTATCTGATGTACAAATTTTCATTAAATCTTCGTCACTGATGGGCTTTGCGGGGTCCAATTTAAAAATATGTCTCCACTTATTCATGTCAGTCATGATATGTTTCTCCTTCTTTTAGCATACATATGATTATATCATTTTTATGTCTCGAGTTCTAAAATACTGAAGAAAAAATCACCCCAAATTTCTGAGGTGATTTTGCATCATCTTGATATTACTTATTAAGATGGTAATAGCTTTCTAAATTTGTATTTTTCTCATTGATTGTTTTTGCCAATTGAGGTCCTACATACCTTAAATGCCATGGTTCATAAGCATAGCCAGTTTGTTTTGATTGGTTCTTAGGATACCTAATAATAAAACCATAATTGGCTGCATGTTTAGCTAACCATTGTGCTTCTTTAGTTTTTTCAAAATCTGTATGAAAATCATTTAATGGTTGGCTTGTTCCTACATCAAATGCTAAACCTGTTTGGTGTTCAGAATGTCCAGGTTTAGCAGCATATTTAGTTGTCTTTTGCTTACCATCCTTCTCAACAAAAGTATCTACCACTTTTTCTTGATTCTCAAAATTTCTATATCCACTTGTCATGGTCAAATTTAAATTTCTTTTTTCTGCTTGCTTCAATAATTTGTTTAGTTGCTTTTTAGCTATTTTATTTTCGCCTGGTTTATATTTCGCCGGAAGTGCAAGTTGTTTATTCACAATGACATGACCATTGACATAAGTTACACCATTGTTTTCATATTTGAGTGGTAAGGCATTCTTGGGTTTAACAATATTGTCATTAGTTGGTTTAAAATTATTAGCTGATAGAATCATAATAAAAATAACAATAAGACATAAACATACTAAAGTGAACAGAAAAAGCATCACTTTTTTTGACATAGATCTCTTCCTTTCATTCTATAAAAACCATCGCCTATTTTAAAATGGAATCCCATTTTCATAAATGTCTGCTACATATTTCATTACCCTTCTTCAATGTTATAAACCGCAAAAATAATACAAAATGCCAGACAATCACATCGTTATAATATCTCATATTTTAAAATCAAATCCATCATTAGTATAAAAAAATGACGACTTTGGTTACTATACCTAGTCGTCATTCGATAAAATTTATGGTTTAAATCATTAATCGGCCGTTTCTATATTCATACGATCAAGAATCATCGTGTAAGCATCATTACCCCATTGTAGTGATCTCTTCACACGAGAAATTGTCGCTGTTGATGCACCTGATTCTTGTTCGATGGTTGCATATGTGTAACCTTGTTTAATCATTTTTGCAACTTGTAATCGTTGTGATAATGATTGGATTTCGTTCACTGTACATAAATCATCAAAGAATTCATAACACTCTTCTCTATTTTCAAGTGTCAATATTGCATCGAACAGTTCATCTAATGCTTTTCCTCTAAGTTTTTCTATTTGCATTTAAAACAACCCCTGTATTTTTCAATATAATCTTATTTTAACGTATTAGTACATTAAAGTGTAACGATTTCACTTGAAAAATTTTATTATTCTAAACCAGCTCTTTGGAAAATTGTATCCACTTGATTTAGATGATGCTTTGGATTGAAACACTCATCTAAATCTTCTTTTGTTAGTAAGTCTGTAATTGTTGCATCTTCTTCAATTAAAGTTCTAAATGGTGTTTTTGTTTCCCAAGATTCCATAGCCTTTGGTTGTACTTTATCATATGCAGCTTCACGTGCCAAACCTTTGTTAATCAATGCTAATAATACGCGTTGAGAGTATATTAAACCAAATGTTTTATCTATATTCGCTAACATATTATCTTCGAAGACAGTTAGTCTTTCTACAATATTTGTAAACCTATTCAGTCCATAATCTAATGCAATGGTTACATCTGGTAACATAATTCGTTCTGCAGATGAATGAGAAATATCTCTTTCATGCCATAATGGCACGTTTTCATATGCTGTTGTAACGTATCCTCTGATTACACGTGCAATACCAGTGATATTTTCTGAACCAATCGGATTACGTTTATGTGGCATGGCAGATGAACCTTTTTGACCTTTTGCAAATGCTTCTTCTACTTCACGTGTTTCTGTTTTTTGTAAATTACGAATTTCTACAGCAAATTTTTCCATTGAAGTGCTAATTAAAGCTAATGTTGCAACATAATATGCGTGACGATCACGTTGTAGTGTCTGCGTAGACACTGGTGCGGCATCTAATCCTAAATGCTCACACACATAGGCTTCAATTTCTGGAGGAATGTTCGCAAATGTACCAACTGCCCCGCTCATTTTACCAACTTCAATCTCTTTTCTTACTTGTTTAAAACGTTCTAAATTACGTTTCATTTCTGTATACCATAAGGCCATTTTCACACCGAAAGTAGTTGGTTCAGCATGAACACCGTGTGTACGTCCCATCATCAAAGTATATTTATAGTCTTTCGCTTTTTGTGCTAATACATCAATAAAACGTTCCAAGTCTTTTTTAATAATTTCATTTGCTTGTTTGATGACGTAACTTAATGCAGTATCAACTACATCTGTTGAAGTTAAACCATAATGGACCCACTTGCGCTCTTCACCTAATGTTTCAGAAACTTGTCTTGTAAACGCAACTACATCATGACGTGTTTCTTGTTCAATTTCTTGTGCGCGAGCGACGTCTACTTTAGCATTTTCACGTATTTTCTTAACATCTTCAGCTGGAATATCACCTAATTTGCTCCATGCTTCACATGCAAGTATCTCTACCTCTAACCATGCCTCATAGCGATTTTGATCCGTCCAAATATTAGACATTTCTTCTCTAGAATAACGTTCAATCATTGAAATAAGCTCCTATCATACATAAATTTAGTTTGATTCCATTAAAACATGTACATTAATAAATAATTCAGACTAAAAGTTCGTGTTTACCTTTTCAGTAATAGTTTAACAGAATTATATTAAAAAGTATAAGGCTTTTAAGTCATCTTTATAAAATATTTACACATTCCAAAAATAACCGCTACGGATACGATGATCCATAACGGTTCATAAATTATTGCTCTATCATTTTTCCTACAAATTCAATTTCTTGCTTCAATACTTCTAAACTGCCATCTTTATTCTCTTTATAAATTGGCTTTTCGAACCGTTTGACCGGCGCATACCCCGCTTCACGCATACGTTGTAAGCAATCTTGAATCGTCTCGTTATCTGCGACTTTAAATTTTTGCTGTTTTTTCATATACTTTCAACTTCATCCGTATCGTATTGCTTAAGTTTTTTACTTCTAACACCTTTCGCCCAGAAACCACCGTGTATTTGACGTGGTTCATATGCCACAATAAATGCTTTTTCATCGATTTGCTTAATGGTATCAATTAATTTAAATTCGAAACGTCTTGGCGTTAAAATTTGTAATATTAAGCGTTTGCCATCTCGACCATATGCTGTATTGTGGGTTACACCATAACCTAAATCTCTTAATTGTCTCGGTAAGTCTAACTCGTATTCTGATGATGTCACATTTACAACTGTGTAGCCAAGCGCAAGTTTTTCTTCTATCTTCATGCCTACTATGATACCAATTGAAAATCCAAAAGCGTATGCGAACACATTTTGAATTTGATCTAAACTAGACATGACCATACCTAATCCAACAACATATACAAGTACTTCTAAGAAACTGACAATAGCAGCTACATAGCGATATCCTTTAAGTGTTAAGATTGTTCTCATTGTAAGACACGTCACATAAGCAACGTTTATAATAAAAATTGCTAAAACCATTAACCATGGATTAGATGTTATTACTGACATGACCATTTTCCTTTCTCTTACATTAAATTCAAGTAATTTTATCAACTATGATTTCGTTTGTCACTAAAAAGTTATCGGAATTAAATTAATTTTTAGGCCATGTGTATCTTGTATAAGCTAATTCTCGTTTATGCGCATTTTTTATATAATGATTTTCTATTATTTCTTTAGATTCACTTGATACAGATTTGCCTTCTAGATAATCATCAATATCATCATAACTTACACCCAATGCTTCTTCATCAGGCAATTGTGGTTTGTCATCTTCCAAATCAGCGGTTGGCGTTTTTTCATACAAATGCTTAGGCGCTGCTAAATACGCTAAGAGCTGTTTACCCTGGCGCTTATTCAAACCAAATAAAGGTGCAATGTCTGCAGCCCCATCTCCATATTTTGTGTAAAAGCCTGTGACATTTTCAGCGGAATGATCTGTACCAACGACAATCCCTTTTTGTTTAGAAGCAATAGAAAATTGAACTTTCATCCGTTCTCTTGCTTTTTCATTGCCTTTTTGAAAATCTGTTAGATTCACACCAGCTTCTTTCAACGACTGAATACTTTGATCCACAGCTGGTTTAATATTTACAGTTATAATTTTGTCTGGTTGGATATAAGTTAACGCATCTTCTACTTCTGCAGCATCTTTTTGCTCACCATAAGGGAGTTTAACAGCTATAAATTCACAATCATTGCCGTCCTCTTTCAGTTCGTTTACTGCTAATTGACATAATTTACCTGCTAAAGTTGAATCTTGACCACCAGAAATACCTAGTGTTAAAGATTTAATAAACGAATGCGATTGAACATAGTTTTTTATAAATTGGATAATATGTCGTGTTTCACTTTTACTTTCAACCGATGGTTTCACTTTCATTTCTTTCACAACTATATCTTGTAAATTACTCATTTTCTTCCTCCATCTCTTTAACATGTTCTGCAACTTCAAAGATACGTTTGTGTTTATTTTCCCAACATAACGTACTTAAATCAACCGGATATTCCTGTGGGTTTAAGTGACGTTTATTCTCGTCCCATAAATATGCGAGACTATCTTTCAAATAGGCTTGTGCTTCATTTTCATTTGGTAAATCATATACAAGTTCTCCATCTATGAAGATGTCATGATGTAAGTCTTTAGCAATAAATGATTTTATGAATTTCATTTTATATGTGTGTACTGGGTGGAATAATTTCAAAGGCGATTCATCGTATGGATCTTCATGTTCTAAAGTAATGTAATCTCCTTCTGCCTTATTCGTTTTTTTATTAATTATGCGATACACCTTTTTCTTACCTGGTGTCGTTACTTTTTCTGCATTATTTGATAACTTAATGCGGTCAACGTATGATCCATCACTGTCTTCTACAGCAACGAGTTTATAAACAGCACCTAATGCTGGTTGATCGTAACCCGTGATTAATTTAGTTCCTACACCCCAAGAGTCTACTCTAGCGCCCTGCGATTTTAAACTCGTAATCGTTTGTTCATCTAAGTCATTAGATGCAATAATTTTTGCATCAGTAAATCCTGCTTCGTCTAACATACGTCGTGCTTCTTTTGAGAGGTAGGCAATATCACCTGAATCTAGTCGAATACCAACAAAATTAATCTTATCGCCTAATTCTTTAGCAACTTTAATCGCTGTTGGCACACCAGATTTTAATGTATGGAAGGTATCTACTAGAAACACACAATCTTGATGTCTCTCAGCATACTTTTTGAATGCTATGTATTCATCACCATATGTTTGAACCATCGCATGCGCATGCGTCCCTGAAACAGGTATCCCAAATAACTTACCAGCGCGTACATTACTAGTTGAGTTAAAGCCTCCTATATATGCAGCTCTAGCTCCCCACAATGCTGCATCTGCTTCTTGCGCTCGGCGCGTACCAAATTCCATTAACATATCATCATGTGCAACTTGTCTAATTCTGCTTGCTTTTGTCGTAATTAATGTATGAAAATTAACAATATTTAAAAGCATTGTTTCTATCAATTGAGCTTGGATGAGTGGTGCTTCTACTCTAAGCAATGGCTCATTTCCAAAGCAAAGTTCTCCTTCTTGCATTGAACGTATGCTTCCAGTAAAACTCAAGTTTTTCAAATAATTTAAGAAGTCGTCTTGATACCCTATTGATTTTAAATATTCAATATCTGACTTTGAAAAATGAAAACTATTAATATATTCGATAACACGTTTTAATCCATTAAACACTGCATACCCACTATCGAATGGCATACTTCTAAAATATAGATCAAACACTGCCATACGCTCATGGATCCCATCATCCCAATAACTTTCTGCCATATTTATTTGATATAAATCATTATGCAACACTAATGTATCATCTTCATATTGGTACACAACCATCTCTCCAATCAGCTTTTCCATCATTTTAGCATAAATGAAGTATTGTTAGCACTTTAAATAGGACTGATTTACGAATTCAAAATAGAAGTAAAGATATCAGTTATTTATTTAAAATTTGTTTAAAATGTGACATGGTTAACGACAAAGTCATGACAGTTATATGTTTTATCATTTTATAAATTTAAAAATGATATATAATATTTATGAGGTGTTTTTAATGCTAAATGAAGCTAAGTCTTTTATAGAAACCATGTATAATGAATTAAATTATGATAAAAATAAAATAACAGAACGAATTGCTGAAATTGAGTCAGCTATCCTTTCTACTGGCACTTATGAGCATACATTTGAAGAATTGAATTATGGAGCCAAAATGGCATGGAGAAATTCCAATCGTTGTATCGGACGATTTTTTTGGGATTCTTTAACTGTGTCTGATGCAAGACACATACAAAGTGAAGATGAATTTATAGAAGCAATTGAAAACCATATTGACATTGCGACTAATAATGGAAGAATCAAACCTTACATCACAATTTTCTCAAAAGATAACCCCCCGCAAATTTATAACAATCAATTAATTAGATACGCAGGGTACGAAACATGTGGAGATCCAGCTGAGAAAAAGATTACCAAATTAGCACAACATCTTGGATGGCAAGGTCAGTATACACATTTTGATATTTTGCCCTTAATTTACAAAATGCCGAATAGCAAAATAAAATATCATGAATACCCTAAAAATTTAATTAAAGAAGTATCTATTACACATGACAGATTCCCCAAACTGCAACAACTCGGTTTAAAATGGTATGCCGTCCCTATTATTTCAAGTATGGATTTAAAAATTGGTGGCATCACTTATCCTACTGCGCCATTTAACGGTTGGTATATGGTAAATGAAATTGCCGTTCGTAATTTTACTGATGTCTATCGCTATAATTTGTTAGAAAGTGTTGCAGAAGCATTTGAATTTGATACACTTAAAAATAATTCTTTCAATAAAGATCGTGCATTGGTTGAATTAAACGATGCTGTGTATCATTCTTTTAAAAATGCTGGCGTCTCTATCGTCGATCATTTAACAGCATCTAAACAATTTGAAAGATTCGAAATGAATGAAACGAAACACGATAGAGAAGTTACTGGTAAATGGTCTTGGTTAGCACCCTCTTTGTCTCCCACATTGGTGCCCAATTATCATCACGGATACAAAAATGTGATGAAAGAACCTAATTTCTTTTATAAAAAAACCGAAGACTCAGGTTGTCCATTCCATTAAATGATTCACTATATTTAGATAAACAAGGGGTTACATTACATGAAACTTTATTATTTAGGACCAAAGGGCACATTTTCTTATTTAGCTGCGACACAATATAAATCAGAATCAGAAATTGAATTTGTTCCAAAATCTAATTTATACGAAGTCGTCGCATCTGTTTCAGAAGATAGTCAAAGTATTGCTGTTGTGCCTATAGAAAATTCAATAGAAGGTACGATTAATATCGTAGCCGACGCATTAACACAACAGAATATATATGCACAAAGTGAACTTCATTTAGATATACAATTTGCTTTATATGGTTCAGAAAACGCAACCGTAAATGATATTTCAACAGTATACTCAATTGGGCCTGCTATTAGTCAAACCAGCCAATATATACAAGCGCATGGATTTGATATTGCTTATGTAGACAGTACAATTAAAAGTTTAGATAAAATTTCACAAAATGTTGGTGCAATCGCACCTTTAGGTAGCGGTGAAGCTTATGGCTATACATCAATTGCACAAAATATTGAAGATTATCCACATAACGTCACTCGTTTCCTAGTCGTCAGTAATCAACCAAAACACATCGAACAAGCAACCGACACGATGTTATTAATTACACCGAAATTTGATAAACCAGGTCTATTAGCCAGTATATTAAATACGTTTGTATTATTTAATATTAACTTGTCTTGGATTGAATCTCGTCCATTAAAAACGCAATTAGGTATGTATCACTTTTTCGTTCAAGCAGACACACCTATTTCCGAAGACCTTTCAAAAGTGATAAAGATACTTAATACTTTAGACTTTCAAGTCACGATTATAGGTACCTTTAATAAACTCAATTAATTCTTGCTAGTAACTGTCCCATACAACTGTTTAGATGTTTTCATAGCAAAACTTCATCTTGTTATCATGTTGAATATGAAAAGAAGCGTTTGTAACAAAGTTTTGTTACAAACGCTTCTTTTATTTCAATGGCAATGGTTGTGTAACATCTATACCTAAAACAGGTGGCACTAAGAAGTATACAACCAACACGATTACGACAATACTTAATAAATTCACCCAAAAACCAACCGATGCCATTTTTTTGATACTGATTTTGCCAGTGCCAAATACAATGGCATTCGGAGGCGTTCCTACTGGTAACATATATGCACAATTTGCTGCCATAGCAGCAGGAACCATGAGTAACAATGGGTGGACATTAACTGCGACAGATAATGTGGCTAAGATCGGTAATATCATTGTAGCTGTAGCTGTATTGGATGTGATTTCAGTTAAGAATAAGACAAAAATTGTAATTACAAGCACAATAACCAATGGGCTGACACCTTCAATTAACTTTAATTGTTCTCCTAGCCAATTCGCTAAACCACTTTCTGAGATACCTTTTGCTAGTGCTAAACCGCCACCAAACAAAATTAATACTCCCCATGGTAAATCCTTAGCTACTTCCCAGTCTATAATACGTTTATGCTTTTCTTTATTTTTAGCAGGAATTAAGAATAATAAGACAGATATAAACATGGCAATCGTCCCATCAGCAACTTCTGAAGTGAATGTCCAATGCTTTAATAAAAATTCTCGTGTTATCCATAAAAAACTAGCAAGTAAAAATACAATCAATACTACTTTCTCTTCATATTTCATTTTTCCAAGTTCACTTAATTTTTTTCTAATTAAATCTTGCCCACCTGGCAATGTTTTCATATCATGTTTAAACGCAATGTAACGAATATATATCCAAACTAAAAACAGTAAGACGATGACTGTTGGTACACCAATAATCATCCATTTTGCAAAGCTAATTTCTTCACCAAAAGCTGATTGATATTGCCCCTTTAATATAATTAATGGTGGTGTTCCAATTAATGTACCTAAACCACCAATCGTACCCGCATAACCTATCGCTAAGACTAATGCTTGCTCAAATTTAGAAATACTTTCAGGTTTTGTATCTCCGTGTTTCAATTCATTTGCTTCTTTAATAATTGCTAAACCAATAGGTATCATAATCATAACCGCTGCAGTGTTCGAAACAAACATGGATAAAAAACCGGTTGCTATCATAAAGCCTAATAATATTCTTCCTGTACTCGTACCTAATGTATTAATGATTCGGAGCGCTACCCGAGTATGTAGATTCCACCTTTCCATTGCAATAGCTAGAATAAAGCCCCCTAAAAATAAGAAAATAATGTCATTACCATATTGAGCAGATACTTCTTCTGGATTGAGCACATGACCAACTGGAAGTAATATCAAAGGTAATAAACTTGTAGCAGCAATTGGAATCGCTTCGGTAATCCACCAAGTGGCAATCCATAATGTGATAGCTAAGACAAATACACCTTTATCAGATAAATTGTCAGGTTGAAATAACAACAATGTTAGTACAAAGAGCAAAGGACCTAAAATTAACCCTACTAATTGACCAACATTATAAGATTTATTCTCTTTTTTATTTGAGAAAAACATCAAATACTGCGACCTTCTCATATCCCCTTTATTTAAATTATTCATCAAGCTCCCCCTTTAAATTATTATCAGAATATTCACAATAATTTATTAGAGTATAACATAATATATTTCAAATTGGTTTATAATTTTAAATCGTTTACATCACCATTATTTATTATTCAATTTACAAATGATAATCAATCTATATTTACTTTTTTGAATCTGATATCGGCTTCGTTAGATATGTAAAGATGTTTGATATCCTTTAAATACACGCTTTGTGACTCATGATCAAATTCATTTTTTGCTATAACGATATTTTCATGTTTGATATTATTATAACTTTGAATACGTATAGCTTCTTTACGCATTTCTCCTATAAATTGATTTTGGAAAATATTTAAATTGTTTCCTGCTTGTGTCCCCCTTTCATTACCTTTCATATCTTTCGCATTTTTCCCATCTTTTACAGCTAAAAAGCGTATACCGCCCTCACAATTTTTAAAAACATTATGGTGAATATACGTATTTTTATTTTTCAATGGTGTGAGTGCATATTGTTTCATATTTTCAAAAACATTATAGCGAATATGAATATTGTCATAGTATTTATGATAACGGCTTGCATGAGAACCAATTGCTCGGTTCCAAGGTTGCATACCGGGTGTTTCTGAATTACCAAAATAGCAATTTTCTATTATGACATTCTTCGTAATTGTCCCATCAGTTGCACCAAATTTTGGAAAAGCACCTGAAACTTGTATATCTAACTGCACCGCTTCAGAAAAAAATCTTGTGCCATCCGGATCATTGAAACCTAAGAACTTGCATTGATTGATGTACAAACCGTTCACTCCACATGCATCCAAACAATGTCCTCCAACCACATCTTTAAAAGTAACATCCACAATTTGAACGTCACATGCATGTCCCATGCACATCGTCGTATTATTATAAGGGTAGTCGTACCCATTCATATCAAACGTGCCACCTGCTATATGAATATGACTATTTCCGTTATAACCATAATACGATTTAAAACGACGTCCGTTTTTCAATAATGTATCTTTACCGCATCTTTTTAAAATTGCTTTATCATCTAAAAGTAATGTTGTTGCCTCATATATCACAAGCGGCTTGCGAATATGATATTCTCCTTGAGGCACATATATCGTTGTTCCTTTATTTTTCTTTGCATAATTGAGTGCTTTTTGCATTGCACGTGTATCTGCCCATTTGTGTTCCCCTTTTAAACCAAATTGTTTTGCATTAATAATCATAGGCCAGTTCCTTTCATCGTTATTACTTAATAATTAACATAAATATGTTTTTTTAAACGCGTTTACTATATCTTTAATGATTTATCATCTTAGTATATAATTACTATTATATTTAATATTGGGAGTGTAACCATAATATGAAAAAAAGTGCGTTAATTGTAGTAGACTATTCAAATGATTTTGTAGCTGAAAATGGAAAATTAACTTGTGGACTTCCAGGTCAACAAATTGAAAGCTACATAGTGGAAAGAATCGAAGTTTATAACAAAAAGCAATCTGATATCTTTTTTATGATGGATTTGCATTATGAAGAAAATAAATATCATCCTGAAAGTAAGTTGTTTCCACCACATAATATCATCGGTACATTTGGTCGTGAACTTTATGGTAAAGTAAATGATATTTATCAAAATATTTTATTTAACGATCATATCCACTATTTAGATAAAACACGTTATGATTCATTTTGCGGTACACCTTTAGACTTAATGTTGCGTGAGCGAAATATTAATCATTTAGAAATCGTTGGCGTTTGTACGGATATTTGTGTACTCCATACTGCAATCAGCGCATACAACTTAGGATATGGTATTTCCATTTCACATAGAGGTGTCGCTTCCTTTAATCCTTCAGGTCACGAGTGGGCATTAGATCATTTTAAAAATTCACTAGGTGCTGAAGTAGAATAACAATGCGAAATCATGCTAGAATAACATTAACTACTTAAAATAAGGAGAATTTAGATATGGCAAAAACTTATATTTTCGGACATAAAAATCCAGATACAGATGCAATTTCATCTGCTATTATCATGGCAGATTTTGAACAACAAACAGGTAATGCTGAGGCTACTGCATACCGTTTAGGCGAAGTAGGCCCTGAAACACAATATGCTTTAGATCATTTTAATGTAACTGCACCAGAGTTACTAAATGATGATTTAGCCGATCAAAATGTCATTTTAGTTGACCATAATGAATTCCAACAAAGTGCTGATTCAATTGCTGATGCAGCTGTTCAACACGTTGTCGATCATCACAGAATAGCTAACTTTGAAACTGCAGCACCTTTATATTACCGTGCTGAACCAGTTGGCTGTACTGCAACAATTTTATACAAAATGTATAAAGAACGTGGATTTGAAATCAAACCTGAAATTGCTGGTTTAATGATATCTGCAATTATTTCAGATAGTCTATTATTCAAATCACCTACTTGTACTGAGCAAGATGTACAAGCTGCAGAAGCATTAAAATCAATTGCTAATGTTGATTTAGAATCATATGGCTTAGAAATGTTAAAAGCTGGTGCTTCTACAAAAGATAAATCTGTTTCTGATATTTTATCTATGGACGCAAAATCATTTAATATGGGAGATTTTGTTACACGTATTGGTCAAGTAAATACAGTAGATATTGATGAAGTATTTGCACGCCAAGAAGAATTAGAAAAAGAAATGCTTGAAGTAAGCGCCAATGAAAAATATGATTTATTTGTATTAGTTGTTACTGACATTATTAATAGTGATTCTAAAATTCTTGTTGTTGGCGCCGAAAAAGATAAAGTCGGCGTTGCCTTCAATGTAACACTTGATAATAATACTGCCTTCTTACCAGGTGTCGTTTCACGTAAAAAACAAGTTGTACCACAAATTACAGAAGCATTAACGAAGTAATACATCTTTATTAACACAACACTTCGTACAATTTATTCAACATATTAAGTTTTTACAATTCATTATACTGGGACATAGTTGATATGTTCCAGTTTTTTATCAATATAAGTATATTGGGCACCCATTCGTACTAGGAGGAATACATTTGAATTCAATAGAACAAACTTTCCATAATAGTAAACAATATTTTAATACACATGCGACCAAGGATCTTAAATTCAGAAAAAAACAACTAAAGCTCCTAAGCAAAAGTATTAAAAATCATGAAGATGCATTATTAAATGCTTTTCAAGAAGATTTAGGTAAAAACAAAGTAGAAGCCTATGCAACAGAAATCGGCTTTACTTTAAAAAATATCAAAACGGCTCGTAAAGAATTAAAAAACTGGGCTAAAAAGAAACAGGTTAATACACCGCTTTATATGTTTCCTACCAAAAGTTATATTGTTAAAGAACCATATGGCACAGTACTAATTATTGGGCCATTTAACTATCCATTCCAATTGCTTATTGAACCGCTTATAGGTGCTATAGCTGCAGGCAATACTGTAATCATTAAACCTTCGGAATTCACGCCACATGTGTCAGCAGTTGTAAAAAATATTATTGAAGATGTGTTCGACCCTGAATACATCAGTATTTGCCAAGGTGACGCCGATACTACACAGTCACTGATTCATTTACCCTTCGATTATATCTTTTTCACCGGAAGCGAACGCGTTGGAAGAATTGTTTATCAAGCAGCAAGTACCAATTTAACACCTGTCACTTTAGAATTAGGTGGCAAATCACCTGTCATCGTAGACGAAACCGCTAATATCAAAGTCGCTAGTGAACGCATCAGTTTTGGTAAATTCACTAATGCTGGCCAAACATGTGTCGCTCCAGATTATGTTCTTGTAAACCGTAAAGTCAAAGAAGACTTGATTAAAGCTTTAAAAAATACAATAACAGAATTTTATGGTAAAGAAATACAAGCAAGTCCTGACTTTGGACGTATCGTAAATCAAACGCATTTTGACCGTTTAAACGATTTATTAGGTGTACACAAATCGGAAATTGTTTTTGGTGGCCATTCTGATTCAGCTGAAAACTATATCGGACCTACTTTATTAGATGGTATTACATTTAATGATAAAATTATGGAAGGTGAAATTTTCGGTCCTATACTACCAATTATTACTTATGACGATTTTGATGAAGCGATTGATTTAATTCATACGAAACCCAAGCCACTCAGCCTTTACCTATTCAGTGAAGATGAAAACGCAACAGAACGTGTTCTAAATGAAATTTCTTTTGGTGGCGGTGCTATCAACGATACATTGATGCAATTAGCAAATCCAAACTTACCATTCGGTGGTGTTGGTGCTTCCGGTATTGGTCAATATCACGGCAAATTTAGTTTTGACACATTCAGTCATGATAAATCTTATATATTTAAATCAACTCGATTAGAGTCAAGCCTACTCTTTCCACCTTACAAAGGAAAATTTAAGTATATTAAAACATTTTTCAATAAATAATAAACACCTTTTTATAGGCTTGGGCTATAAACTGTAGCTAATGAGAGTGGAACAGAAATCTTTATTTTATAATTTCTGTTCCACTCTCATTTATGTTATATAGTCACTACTTAAGTATTGGCCTGGATGTTCTTAAGCATATTATTTTCTATTTCATGATTACTTTCCTATTTTATGTCATCGACAATTTTAAACAAACATCCCCTTTTATCTTCTATGGTTAAGATGCTACAAATGATATAATTGAAAAGTCGTCGTTCTACTTCTGTGCTGATTTTAGCATGGAAGGAGGTGACATCATGTGCATTACACTATTTGTAACGTTTATAGCACCTATCGTAGTAGGTGTTATTGTCACATTATTTTCTTATTGGCTGAATAATCGTGACTGACGACGGCAGTGCCAATACACCAAAAAGAGCCCGATAGCTATTCGTAGTAGCTACCGGGCTCGGTGTTTATCATGTTAGTACACTATTTGTTAACTGCATTATAACACCATTCATAATAAAAATGCAAAGTATATTATCTTAGAAACTGTACACAAACACCTTCTGGTGCCGTTTCTTGATTATCAACGATTTCTATGTTTCCAGTAACTTTATCACGTTTAAAAACGGTCAGAGCATAATCGCCTTCTTGGTGTGCACAAACTAAATAATCATCAGATTCAGTTATATTGAAGTCACGTGGAAATTCTCCACCACTTTTAACGATGTCTACTAATGAAATTGTTGCACCCTCGTCTCCTACTTTAAATATAGCAAGACTATCATGACCGCGATTACTTATATATAAGAAATTTTGATCATGCGATATTCTCACTGCTGCCAATTTAGTATCACCATCAAAGTTTTCTGGAATTGTTAAATGTCTTTCGATTTCAGTAAAATGACCATTCTCATATTTTAAAGTACTTACGATATTTGATAACTCATGTACAACGTAAGCATGTTTTCCATTTTCATGGAACGTAATATGTCTTGGGCCATCTCCAGGCTCAAATTCTATAGTATCGTATACTTTTAAACCGTCATCTCCATATTCGTACGTAATCACTTTATCTGTACCTAGATCCATTGCCACAACATATTTTTCATCTGGTGTTGTGTTGAGATAATGGACATGTGGTTGCTCTTGTCTTTCAGAAGGACCAGTTGGATAATCATGCGCTAATTCTTGTATTAGACGAACAATTTCTCCTGTTTCTGGATTTGCTTCATAAATTCTTGCTAAACCAGCACCATAAATTGCTTCGAATATATATTTTCCATCCGGTGATGCAGATACATAGCAACCATTTCCAGCAGTTGACGCTAGACATTTGTTAATCAGACTTAATGTACCATCTGACTCTATTTTCAAACTAGCAATACCACAATCATCGCCTTCTTTAGTTACAGCATATAAAAAATGATTATGTTGATTTACATATGTTGATGCTTCTAGTTCATAACCTGTTTTAACTTCCGTTATCTTGCCAGTTTCTTCATCTAGTTGGAAACGGTAAACCCCTTTACCTTCTTTTTTTGTATATGTTCCAATATAACCTGTTGTCGTCATGTAAACCCCTCCATATTATTATACTCATATTTTAATAAAGATTTTGGGCAAAAGACAATATAATGATTTAACCACTTGAAAAATAGAACGTATGTTCGTATAATGGATATATACTGATTGGAGTGATAATAAGTGAATGACTACAAGAATCAAGAAACAGATTATAGAAAAATACCTAGAGAACAGTTGAATCCCAACATACCGCAAGGCCGTGGCATGGTCAAATGGGCGCCCTTTGCTACTTTACCTGAACAATTCGAAAGTATTCAACAATATTTAATAGATCAAAATAAAATTGATCGTCCAATACTGTCAGATGACCAGCTAAACGAACTTAATTTACAACTCCATCAAGCCTTACATTCAGATACTTTTGTACATATTGAATATTATAAAGACGGATGGCTAGAAAATATAACTGTTAAAATTAAAAATATAGATATGACGCAAATGTTTTTAGAAGGATACCTTTTAAAAACTTCAAACACAATCAAATTGTCCCTTTTTGATATTACAAAAATCACGATAGATAACTAGTTAGCCAACCATATTTAAGCATAGTCAAGTATTCTATAGGGCATACAAGCGATATGAATAGCATAAAAAACTGTCGATAACATTATCGACAGTTCAAAGTAAAAAACCTATTCATTTTCAATCAATTAATTATTAGATTCGATATCTGAAATAATTTCTTTTGTTTTGCTTTCGATATCTTCAAAGTCTTTTTTGAAAATATAAGCAAATACAACTGCACCAATGCCTGCTGCTAATGATACAGTTAGGATTGTACCGAATACAAATTTAAATAAACCTTTAATAAAATTCCACATTCTGTTTCACCTCAATAAATTATTAACATCACTATTATTAATGATAGCATATTTGATTACATCAATAAATATATACCCACTTTTCATTAATTTAAATCAACATATGAAAGTCGTAATTTTATGATATTATTGTATTAATGCTTCAACAAAACATAAAAAAATTGTTATCTACCAAAGGTTCTTACTACTTTAATATTCAGAAAAACATGCGTATTACGTTTATAAGCATTTAAACATAATCATGAACATGAAAAAATTCAAACTTGTTTTGCTTTTAATATATATAGATTCATAAACATTCCAGTGATTATGCTTAATTGATAGAAATTTGCGCTATCACTATCATTGAAGGTGGTTTAAACAAAAAAGAGTGATCTGAATATATCAGGCTCACTCCCATCGTAATTTGATTTATCTCCACCAAGTGGATACTGCATCTTTAATAGCATCATAATAGTTAGCCATTAACAATCACCTCATTAAAAGTATAATTCCTTAATCAGTCGTCGTTGTTATTCTTAATGATAAGGTCTAGTACCCTGTAATGCAATTAACACTACGTTACATTAAAGTTACAATTTTGTAAGACTACACTTTAAACATAGGAGATTTTGAAATGCAAAAAGTAAAATCAGATATTTTAACGCATCGTGGTTCACATTTCGACCTAGGTGTACAAACTGCACAATGGATGCAACATACACCACTATTAAAAAATAGAGAACAAGAATGGAAAAAACGTATGCCACGCTTTGATATTCACATCAAAGAGACTTATGATATTTTTCAAACCTACGCACCTCAAATCTGGGAAGAAATCAGAGGTATGCAGGAAGTGCTTAATTTACCTACACGTCAAATGATTTTAAATTTTGCCCATTACCGCTTTACACCTTTGAAAAATAGCGGTTGCACTGTCTATTTAGGTAACGATTATATGGTACGTAATTATGATTATCACCCTGCCACATATGATGGTCGCTATTTATTGTTTCAACCCAATGATGGTGGTTTAGCTCAAATTGGGCCAACATCTCGTGTCACGGGTAGAATGGATGGCATGAATGAGGCTGGATTAGCAATGGGGTATAATTTTATGCATCGTAAACATCCCGGTGACGGCTTTGTATGCTACATGATTGGCAGACTTGTATTACAGTACTGTAAAGATGTTCCTGAAGCTATTAAATTATTAAAAGAAATACCTCATAGAAGTTCATTTAGCTACATTGTTATGGATAAATATTTAAACCACGCAATCATTGAAGTTACACCACGTTCCATCGATGTGCGTTATGATCATACTTGTACAAATCACTTTAAATTATTAACGCATGAAAATAGAAATTATACAAAAGAATCAACAGAGCGTTTAGATAGGTTAATTAAACAAACACCTGCTCAATTAGGGAAAATGGATGCTTTCAAACTTTTTAATAACCCTGAATTTGAAATTTACAGTAAATTATTTAAAAGTTGGTCTGGCACGATACACACAAGTATGTATGAACCTCAATCGCTAACCGCTCATATTACTTTAGGTGAGAATAAGGCACCTGTGGAAATTGACTTTCAACAATGGTTGAATGGTGAATCTTTGAACATAAACGAACTCACAGGTCAAATTGATACCGAATTAACCTTTGCAACATATTAATATCAAAAGGAAAAAAAGAGTGGGATTAAGAAATCTTGCATACTTTGATTTCTATCCCACTCGCTCATTTAATTTATATAAATATCCCCATTTAATGTATAGAATTCCAATACATGATTACCAGCGCCTACTCTATCATTTGCAAAAGTTTTGTTATTAACGTTGGCTTTCCCTTTTTCTGGGTTTAATTTCAGCAAAGTATTATCCGGTGCTTGATTGTACGACATCTTTATATCCCCATGTTGTGTTGACGCTTTAAAAGCAGAGTCAATATCCATATCACTTAAATTGATATTACCCTGTTTCGCAGATAGTACCGAATCTTTAATTAGAGATTGCTTTCCGATAATACTGGCATTTTTAGTTTTTATATCTGCGTTCAAGATCTCACTGCTATTAAAGTGAACTGTGGATTTTATACCTCTGTATATTAATTTTTTAATTGATGAATTCTTAATGAAAACACGTGCTGCACCAGTTTCAGGCATTGATAAATTAGCACTTTCGATATCTAAGTTCTGTATATTCACTTTATTAACTCTATTAGAAACATACAAATCATCCATTTTTTCACTTGGCATTGTGATATTAATTTCAGCATGTATCTGCCTAAAGGGATTAAAATTCAAACCGTACTTATCTACTTTTTCATTGGTTTCATGAACACTTAACTCATTACCTTCTTGATTGATATCTACCTTATTTTGCCCCTTGTAACGCACTGTAAATTTGTCACCTTTTGTGATATTAACTTTAGTTGATATCCCTTTTATATTTAAAGAGTCGATCGATTTATCAGTAATGTTTTTATCTATGGTATTAATTTTATTATTTTGTTTTTCAAAGCCAAACCACGTTATACATCCTAGAAGAAAACAGACAATGAACAAACTCAAACCACTCAAAAATAATTTCTTCATTCTTCTGCACTTCCTTTAATCGTTCTAATATTCCAGCGTAAATATTTTAATATTAATCGATACACCAGTTCAGCCAACTTCGCAATAATTACAAATAAGACAATACCTAAACCACTAAATGCAAATGCAAATAAATAATTACTAATAGCCAAACTAAACATACTGTTCAGTAATCCATGTATGATTAAGAGTAACGGACTTATAACTAAAACCATTGCAGCACATAACAATATCAACATAAATCCACCGACAAATATCATTGGAATCAGTATAATCACTAAGGATAAAATGCCCATACCTAACGAAGCCATGATTGCTCTTAAAATTGTCCTAGCATTGGTCCGGTATTCAGCAGATACAATTGCACTTCTAGCATTTATTTCTTTACCTATTTTTTTAGGTGGTTCTAAAGCCCCAATAATTTGATATTCATTTTTACCTTCACTTTCTTGCTCAAAAAAATATTGTTCATATTCATACATCACTTTATCTCGCTCAGCCCTAGGTAAATTATCGAGCTCTTGTTCAAGTTCATTTAAAAAAGTGATTTTATCCAAAATATCTACCACCATTCAAATTCTAAAGTCTATTTCTTAAATTATGTAAAATTAAAGAATGGTAATTATCCAATAAAATCACCATTCTTTAATTATTATTTTGAGTAAACTTCAATCTTTTTTATTTTATCATGTTTGTATATAATAGATAACTTTATATGATTATCTTTATCATAATATATCATTAAACGATAGGCATCGCGTAATTTCTTTTGTTTATAGCTACTTCCTAAATGATGTACAACATCTTGAATATTCCCTTCAATTTTCCCACCAAAGTTTGTATTAACATCAGTGTTTTTAATTAATGTCATACCCTTTATTTTTGAATTACCTTTATTCACTTTAAATACTAAATTAGGTTGATTATGTTTAGTGTATAAATTGTGTTTTTTTAAAAGAATTTCGTCATCTTCTATAAATTTATCTTTGTCTATTTTTGCATTTAATTGCATGTCATCAATGGTAATACGAGATAAATCTGTAGTATGTTCATTTTTTATGTAACTTACAATGAATAATGTAGCTATTCCCATTAACATAAAAACACTCCATACTAGCCATTTATTTATTTTATGAAAATTCACTTTCCTTCAACTCCATTTACTTAATCAATATAGCATACACAATAGTCTCTTTCATCTTAAAAGAATGTCGTAAAATGCATAACTTTTCAAAGTATTTAAAATTTCTTTCATATAAAATAATTGATATAATAATATCTAATAAGCTAAAGGGGGAAATATTATGACAAGTTTAGAAACATATTTCAAAAACAGTCAACCACTTGATCAATATATCGAGGTCATGACTGAAAACAAAGAGAATGTCTTATCTATTTACAATTCTTTCTCTTTACCATTAAATGATGATCGTATTGAAAAAATTAAATCATTAAATTATTCAAAAGTGTTAGTTATCACGGAAGATTGGTGTGGCGATGCCATGATGAATATACCTATCTTAAAACATATTAGTGAAGCTTTAAATTTAGAAGTTCGCGTTTTCCATCGTGATGAGAACACTGATTTAATTGATCAGTATTTAACAAATGGTACTGCACGTTCAATACCTATTTTTGTATTCCTTAATGATAATTTTGAACAAGAAACGGTTTGGGGTCCCCGTGCTAGACAAGTTCAACATTTTGTTGAAGATACACGTTCAGATGTCCCTTCAAAAGATGATCCTACCTTTGAAGATAAGTCTGCAGAAGCACATAAAATTATGACGAATCGTTATAAAACAGATTCTCAACTTTGGAAATATGTATATGACTCCATTTTAGATAAATTAATCATTAAATAGTAAAAAGACGTATGAATGATGCTGAGACTAACCGCAAATTCATACGTCTTTTATATATTGACTTACTTATCGGTTATTATTTTAAATATCTTTCTTAGAAACATAGAAAATATTTACAATAAATAAAATTACAATTGAAGCTGAAGTAATAAACCATTGCCAATTTGTGAATGTATAGTCCCCAGAAGTTGTTTTTGAAGTTAAATAACTAAAAGGTATATACTTTAATGAATCTTGAATATTATCACCAATTTTAGGAATCATTGGTAAAAATGGTTCTGCGAAAGGAACAATTAATACTAAAAATATGCCTAGTGTAAAAATAAGTGCTGTCTTAGGCACAATAAGTGAAAATAAATAAAGTAATAAACCAAAGAATAAATGGAACATTAAGAAGAACCATAGTAATTCAAAAGCTTTACTAGTAGTAATGTTCTTCCCATCAACTACACCTTGCACAATAAGTACAAATCCCACAAGAACTGCTGTAATCAGTATCGCAATAAGTATGATAGAAATTACTTTAGCTATTACATAACCAATACGGCTTGATGTTTTATTCATATAAAGCTGAATTGTACCTTGTGAAATATCACGCGTAATTGTTTTTATTACAAATAGTAAGCCCATAATTGAAAAGAACCAACTACCGATAGAGAGTAATGTATTACCATTCATTTCATCTGATTGTTGAACAAATAATATTGTAAAACCAATCAATGGTAAAATTGTTAAAAGTAATGCTAAGTAAGTTAATGGACTTTTAAAAATACTATACATATCATATTTTACGAGTTGTAAACTATTCATTATTGGCCACCTTTCTGATTAATATTGAAGTAAGTATCACGTAACGAACTCTTACGAGTCTCAATAAATTTAGGGAAAACAGATTCACTTGCTAAACCTTTTAGTACTTTTTTATAGCTGCGTTGTGCATTGATAATCACTTCGCCACTAGCTTCTTGCGTTTGTACTACATTATATTGCTCTTTTAAGAAGGCTAATCCAGCTTCAAAATCCTCATTTTCAAATATAATGACTGTAGAATCAGATGCTGTGCCCTCTTTCATATTTACATCTTGCACGAACTTACCATCACGTAAAAATACGGCTCTATCACAAATCAATTCAATATCTTCAAGTTTATGACTAGAAATTAAAATTTTCATATCTAAGTCTTTAACAAGCGATTGTATTGTTTTAAGCACATCAATTGAACCATCCGGATCCATACCATTTGTTGGTTCATCTAAAATTAAATACTTTGGTTTATTCATTAATGAAACTGCTATGGCCAATTTTTGTTTCATACCCATAGAGTATTTTTTAACTTTCTTTTTAACATAGGGTCTCATACCAAATGCATCGATAATTTGATCTGCATATTTTTTATCAAAACCATTACCAAGGACATTAGCAAAAAGTTTTAAATTAAATAAACCTGTTTTATTATCATACAATTTAGGATGTTCAATTAAGTAACCAACATTTTGCTTATTACCTAATTTGACGTCTCCTTTATAATTGATAATATTTCCATTCATGACTTTCATTAAGGTTGTCTTTCCGACACCATTTTTACCAATCAAACCAACAATCTGACTTTGACCAAAATCAAAATCAATATGGTCAAGCACATTATTATTTCCATATGTTTTTGTTATATTCTTTAATTGCATAAATGCGCCTCCTTTTAAAGTTAATTTACTTTTTTATACTGTATAAAATAATTAGCTATAAGAAAAATGATACTTAAGCCTAAAAAGCCATAATTAAAAACTGGCTCAAAATAATCAAGTGCAGTTAACTTAATTTTGAATATGAGTAATACTGCTAATGTTATAAGCACTGCAACAATTGGAATAATGAATAACATCACAAGCAAATACATTAAATAAGAAATATTTTCAGATTTTTGTTCGGAATATTTTTTAAATGCGATAGGTATAGCAAAGAAATTAATTGCGATATATGAATAAGGTAAAGTAACATCAATACTAATGCCACTAGCAGCAAAATTTGAATTAGGAATATGGGAAAGTGATAATATTCCAGCCCCAATCAGTGTAAATAAAATTAAGGTTACATAGTTTGCATTAAGCATATCCTTTTTGGATACTGGCAAACTACCAAAAAAATCATACGCATTTGAGTGGCCTAACTTACTATTCAGTCGAAATACATGTCCTGAATCAAGGACAGAAACAAATAGTAAAATCATAGCAACTAAAGAATAAAGTATTCTTGTAAGCAATGAATGATTTTCGATTATTAATTGTAATGGAGATATTAATAATAATACGGCATAAATAACGATAGTCCATTTACGTAGTTTAATATTTCTAATTAGTAAATTCTTCATCGAATGGCCTCCCCACTATATAATTCCATCACTATACTGTTTATGTTTTCGTTGCCCTTTTTCGAGGTAAACCATTAGTTCTTCGATGGTTGGATTCGTTATTGCCACATCACTACCAAATAGTTCTTTAAACACATTAGCATGTGTCGTAAGTGCTGTAAAACCCGTATGATTATATTCAATGTAATGCGTTAAATCAATCAATTCATTATCTAGTTGATTTGGGTCGCCTTTAACAATTTGATATTGATTTAGAATATCATCTGAAAATTGGTTCAAAATGATTTCTCCATCCTTGATATAAACCAGATAATCAGCAATTTTCTTCAAATCTGAAATGATATGTGTAGAAATAAAAACGGATTTTTTTCATCAATTAATTCTTCTTGAATGACATCTAACACTTCATTTCTAATAATTGGATCGAGACCAGAGGTTGGTTCATCAAGTATAAATAGCTCTGCATGATGACTAAATGCTATTGCTATGGATAGTTTCATTTTCATACCTGTTGAAAAACTTTTAATCTTCTTGTTTACAGGTAAATTAAATTTTTCAAGAAAAAAATCAAAGCGTTCATAATCCCACTCACTATAAAAAGGCGCAATATAAGACTCAATTTTTTTAACATTCCACTTATCATTTAAATATAATTCTGAATAAATAAAACCAATTTTATTTTTTATTTCAACTGCATGACGATCCATTCTTTTATCAAATAAGCGAATTTCACCTTCATCTGGTTCTATAAGATCCATAATTAATCTAATGATTGTCGTTTTACCAACGCCATTAGCTCCAATAAATCCAGTAACAAATCCTTGAGGAACTCGAAAAGAAACGTCCTTTAGTTTGAATTCTTTATACTGATAATTGACAGCATTCAATTCTATCGCGTTCATTCTTCGTCCTCCTCAAAAATCAGCTCAACGATTTCTTGTAATTCAGATAAAGACATGCCTATTGTCTTAGCTTCTTTACTCATTGATTTAGCTAATGACTCAATAACAATAAATTGTTTTTCTTTTAAAATCGAATTATCTTGTTCCTTAACATAGGTACCTTTTCCTCTAACAGTATAAACAAAGCCATCTTTTTCTAAATCTTCGTATGCACGCTTTGTTGTTATCACGCTAACACTTAAATCATGTGCTAATTCTCTCATAGACGGTAAATGCTCACCTGGTGCAACATAGCCCTTTAAAATGTTTTCTTTAATTTGTTGCTTAATTTGTTCATAAATAGGTCGTTCACTACTATTTTTTAAAAGTATTTTCATGGACGTCCTCCCCTACAACTGTATATACGCAATATATACAATATATACACGTTTGTAAAGTGTTAATTTATAATTACATACACTTTATTATTTTACTTGATAATGCAATTCGTCATTAGTCATTTTGCGTTTTAAAATATAAAAAAATATAGCTAGTGCTTTGCTAAATTCGACTCAGCTCCACACTAACTATAGTTTTATTGACTCTATTTTCGATTTTGATTTCTCTTCTTACGTCTATTATTGCTTCTATTAATAAAAGCACAAATCATAAACATAATTGCAGCAATAAGTAATTTAATTCCAGAATCTTCTTGTCCTGTTGCCTGTAAATAATAACCAACGATGAACAAGACGATTGCAATAATTACAAATATCTTTGTTAAATGTTTCATCTCTTCACCTCAAACAATGTTATTGTATCAAATTTTACCAATAATTACTAAAAACCTATAATTGAGAACTTATATTTTTTTAATCATAAGTTATGTTAACTGTAAAATAAATTGATTGCAGTATTTCGTTCTGGATGATAAACTTGTAAATGTATCCACGGATTATATTACACAACCCCAAGTCTGGGCCAACAGACTTGGGGTTTTTTTGTGTAAGGCCACCTATTTGTCATTCCATTTATTTTCTAACCAAACACGAAAAACAACAAGTAAGCTACCTGTTAATAAAGTTGTAATTATTTCTTGCCACCACGAGATCATATTACACCTCCCACAGAAAAAAGTACCATGTAGGAATTCGATGGCCTATCCACATTCTAACACAAAACAGAACGTGTGTTCGTATAAATGTATAGATTTTTTAAATTTTAATTTAATATAGCCACTAAGCTTTAATTTTAAGCTATTTCAAGATAATATAAAGGTATCATTGAAAAAGTAAAAGAGAGGTTGACCCACATATGAATCCTTTAGCTTTAGATTTAAATGAACAATTATCTAAATCAAACCCTGAAATTGCAGATATGTTATCTGACCTAGGAAAATTAATGTATTATCCAAAAGGCATTTTATCTCAATCTGCTGAAGCAAAATCTACTCAATATAATGCCACAATTGGTATGGCAACATATAAGCATAGCAAGATGTATGCTGACACGCTTAATGACGTTTTTACAAACTTAGAACCAGATGAAATCTTTCCATATGCCCCACCACAAGGTATAGAATCTCTACGCGATTTATGGCACCAGAAAATGCTAAAAGAAAATCCTGAATTAAATGCAACTGATATGACAAGACCAATACTTACAAATGCGTTAACACATGGTTTATCACTCGTTGCAGATATGTTTATTGATAGTGGCGATACGATTTTATTACCAACGCACAATTGGGGAAATTATAAATTAGTTTATAGTACGAGACATAGTGCGGATATCGAAACTTATGATATTTTTGATGAGTCAGGACACTTTACGACAGAAAACTTAATTGCAACTTTAGAAAATTATACAAAAGATAAAGTGATGTTAATTTTAAATTATCCAAATAACCCAACAGGCTATACACCTACAAAAGATGAAGTAAAAACAATAGTTGAAGCAATTCAAGCATTAGCTAAACGTGGTACCAATGTAATTGCTTTAGTAGATGATGCTTATTACGGCTTATTCTATGAAGATGTTTATACACAATCATTATTTACTGCACTAACAAACTTGCATTTAGATAATTTATTACCTATCAGATTAGATGGTGCAACGAAAGAGTTCTTCGCTTGGGGATTACGTGTAGGTTTTATGAGCTTTGGTGTATCCAATGAAACAACAAAACAAGTCCTAGAAGCAAAAGTTAAAGGACTAATCAGAAGTAATATATCTAGCGGACCTATGCCTTCACAAAGTGCAGTGAAATATGTATTAGAGCATCCTGAAACTTTCGACAAAGAGATTCAAGAAAATATTGATACGCTACAAGCGAGATACGAAGTTACAAAAGCAGTGGTTTATGACCCACAATATGCATCCTACTGGAAAGCTTACGACTTTAATTCTGGTTATTTCATGGCTTTAAAAGTTTATGATGTAGATCCTGAACAATTACGACTTCATCTTATCAATAACTATTCTATCGGTATCATCGCACTTAACGATACTGATATTAGAATTGCATTTAGTTGTGTTGAAAAAGATGATATTCCACATGTATTTGATTCTATTGCAAAAGCCATTGCTGAGTTACAAAAATAATATAGTTAAAAAAATGGAGCATGTCACATCAGACACGCTCCATTTTTTTATTGTTGTTGTTTAAGTACACGCGACATTTCTTCTATTTTTCCAGCGTGTAACGGAATATGAATCGCATTGAGAACTAATAATTCATTTAATGTACTACAACCAGCTATTGTTTCAGTAAGCTCTTGTTCTAATTGTTCATCTGTAAGTTTGCGAGCACGTTCAGGTAATGTTCTAATGTGTTTAAATATTTCATCAATTGTAGGTACGTCACTATCTCCCCATTTTTCAGGTGAAGAACCATATCCAAATAAATTTGTATACTTAGCAATATCAACTTCATTTTGTTCACATAATGACAATACACTTTCAAAAATCGTTAGCACATGCCCATATTGCCAGTGAATTGTATTAGGAAAAGCGTCAATTTTATCGTCTAATACCTGTTCATTACTCCAATTATCGTAACCTGATAACAGATAATTCACTCCTGAATCAAGAACCTCATACACTGTTGGTTTTGTCATAATTTATCTCCTTTTCTTATAAAATATTAGAAACTTATCACACTTGTATAAGAACCGTTACTAATTATACCTACTTACTTTACCCAAATCGCTAAAAGATTATTCATATAACAAATGTAATCCCTTATCTTATATATTGAAATTTTATTTTCTTAATATGAACGATACGACTCATTGACACTTAATATTTGTTATATAACCAAATTTCTATACATATTTTTAATATTTGACGGAAAATAGTTAAGGTGCTAAACTATTTTCAATTTCAAAAATTCAAAAATAAAGTGAGGAATCATTAATGTATCATTTCAGAACTGTGGCTATGCGTGACTTGAATACTATTTTACAAATTGAGAATAAGGGTTTTTCATCTGAAGAAGCCGCTTCAAAAGAAGCACTTATTAATAGAATTAATGTTATCAAAGATACATTTATCGTAGCAGAATATGATGGCGAAATCGCTGGCTATGTCAATGGTCCTGTTATTAATCAAGCTTTTATCACTGATGATTTATTTGATGAAACTACAAAGAACCCTCCCCATGGCGGCTATATCGCTATTTTAGGGCTGGTTGTAGGTGAAAGTTATAGAAACCAAGGTCTTGCAGGAAAATTATTGGATCATTTAGAACATCTTGCAATAGAACATGAACGTCAAGGTATAACATTAACTTGCAAAGCTTCTTTGATTTCTTTTTACGAACAATATAGCTATATAAATTATGGCGTTTCTGAATCTAAACATGGCGGCATACAATGCTTTAATTTGGTTAAAAATTTGGATTAATTGTAGTGTCTATCTTTTAATATATAGGTTAATGAGTTCGTGTATCATTTATTAAATAATTTAAGTTTTCACTTATCATGTTTAAAAAATGCTCAATGTTTTCAAAATCTTTAGTATCATATGTTTCTAGTTTTTCTAAATAAGTGTTATAAACGTTACTATCTAATGCCTGATGATATTGAAATACTTTTTCGCCTTTATCAGTTAATTCGATACTGACTTCTCTAGAACTATGTGTACTTTTATTTTTAACAACTAAGCCTTTTTGAACAAGCCTTGTTATTTTTTGTGAAGCCGCGCTTTTAGTTCTATTCATTTGTTTAGCAATTTCAGATATATTCATTACCTTATTGACACCAATCAGATTAATCATATGTGCTTCGACCATATACAATTCATCATCTGTACCATATTTTCTCGGTATATTTTCATATTGATTTAATAAGTGTGCGGTTTCATAAAGTTGGTCAATCGCTTTTAAAAAAGTTGTTTTTTTAGTCATTACGTCGCTCCTAATAATCATTTGGGTTTATTTTAACATATGAAACAATCACACCATAAATCATTATTCAAACTAAAAACGCTTCCCAAAAGTGTAAAACTTATGGAAAGCATAAATAAAATAATACATTAAATTTTTAAAAGTTAAATGATAGTTATCAATAAACATACAAAGGTTAGTTAAAAATGGATGAGTTTTACATTATTTCTACTTTTATTGATATTATATGACTAACATTTATATATCTGCCACTATCTTTTAAATAAAAATAACGATGTTTTCTAATTGCTTTTTCAAATCGTTCCAAAGCTAATCTTTCATCGATTTCTAAAACATTTTCTACATACTCGCGAAATACATTCCCATCATTCGTTTCTATTATAAAAACAAAAATTTCATTCATCTATATTCACCCTATGTAATCATTATATATATAATTATCTAACTAATTACTTTTCAATGCAACACAGACACATGCACGACATCATTTTAATTGATATTGATTTAGTATTATTGAAATACATGGACAATTATATCACAAGGATTAACCGAAAATAATCAACGTCCGTTTCAAATAACAATTAGGAAACTAAAAAGACGCTTTCCAAAGGGTTGAGTGCCCTAATGGAAAACGTCTCTAATGAATTATTTTAAATTTTTATGTCAATATGATGTTATTTATGACTTTTAAATGCCTTCAAATCAGTGTTTGAATGCTATTTTACATCATACCTGGCATGCCACCCATACCTGCTTGTGCATCATTGTTACTTTCTTCTGGAATATTAGCAACAACTGCTTCTGTAGTAAGGAACATAGCTGCCACACTTGCAGCATGTTGAAGTGATGAACGTGTCACTTTCGTTGGATCTACGATACCTGCTTCTAACATATTCACCCATTCATTTGTCGCAGCATTAAAACCAACACCTATATCAGCATTTTTTAGTCGTTCAACAATAATTGAACCTTCTAGTCCAGCATTTTCAGCAATTTGACGAACTGGTGCTTCTAAAGCTTTTAAGACAATATTAATACCAGTAGCAATGTCGCCTTCTGCTTCAATTTTAGCTACTTTTTCATAAATATTCATAAATGCAGTACCACCACCAGCTACAATACCTTCTTCAACTGCAGCTCTAGTAGAGTTTAATGCATCTTCAATACGTAATTTACGTTCTTTTAATTCTGTTTCACTTGCTGCACCAACTTTAATTACTGCAACGCCACCAGCTAATTTAGCTAAGCGCTCTTGTAATTTTTCTTTGTCAAATTCAGAATCAGTTTCTTCAATTTGAGCTTTAATTTGGCTCACACGTGCATCGATACTGTTTTGATCTCCATCACCGTCAACAACTGTTGTGTTGTCTTTCGTAATTTCAGCTTTATTTGCAGTACCTAACATATCCATAGTCGCTTCTTTTAATTCTAAACCTAAGTCATCCGTAATTACTTGTGCACCTGTTAAGATAGCTAAATCTTCTAACATTGCTTTACGACGATCGCCAAATCCTGGTGCTTTCACTGCAACAGCAGTAAATGTGCCACGCATACGGTTAAGCACGATATTAGTTAATGCATCGCCTTCAACGTCATCAGCAACAATTAAGATAGGACGATTTGATTGTACGACTTGTTCTAATAACGGTAAGATGTCTTGGAATGATGAAATCTTTTTATCAGTAATTAAAATATATGGTCTTTCAAGATCAGCGACCATTTTATCTGAGTCAGTCACCATATATGGTGATTGATAACCTCGGTCAAATTGCATACCTTCTACTACTTCTAATTCTGTATTAAAACCACTAGACTCTTCAATAGTGATGACACCATCATTACCTACTTTTTCCATTGCTTCAGAAATGTATTTACCAATTTCTTCATCTGCAGCTGAAATAGAACCAACTTGTGCAATTTCATTTTTATTATCTACATTTTGTGAAATTTCATGTAATGCCTCAATTGCTACTTCTACAGCTTTATCAATACCTTGTCTTAAACCAACAGGGTTTGCACCACTTGTTACGTTTTTCAAACCTTCTTGAATCATAGCTTGTGCTAGCACTGTTGCTGTTGTCGTACCGTCACCAGCAATTTCATTTGTTTTATTTGCTACTTCTTGAACTAGTTTCGCACCCATATTTTCATAAGGATCTTCTAATTCAATTTCTTTAGCAATTGTAACACCATCATTAGTGATGAGTGGTGATGTATATTCTTTATCTAATACAACATTACGCCCTTTAGGACCGATTGTAACTTTAACGGCATTTGCTAATTTATCTACACCTCTTAGCATTGATTGACGTGCATCTTCAGAGAATTTTAAATCTTTCGCCATATTTTATATACCTCCATGTTGTTTCTATGATAATTATTGTTTATTTTTAAAATTTTTTTATATTAAGATTCAATTATTGCTAAAATATCTTCTTCATTAACGATTAAATATGTTTCGTCTCCTCGTTTAACTTCAGTTCCAGCATATTGTTGGAATACTACTTTGTCGCCTTCGTTTACTTCAGGAGCAACACGAGAACCATCTTTTAAAATACGTCCTGCACCTACTGCAATTATCGTACCTTCGTTGGATTTCTCTTTAGCGCTATCAGTTAATACGATACCACTTTTAGTTGTTTGCTCTTGTTCTGATTTTTGAATAATTACTCGGTTACCTAATGGCTTTAACATTTTTCGTTCCTCCTCAAAAGTTTAAATGTTAGCACTTTAAGTTAATGAGTGCTAATGTACTTTCTATAATAATCAAATTTGGTCAACTTTTCAAGTTAAAACCATTATCCTCTTAATTTTGTACAAACGATGATTTTGCGATAAAATAAAGTATCATTTAATTTTTGGAGGTTCATTATGTCTCGTTTATGGGTGTCCATATTGACATTAGTTATTTATGGTTTAGCACAATTTGGTGTTATTTTATTACATATGGCTGGCCTATTTAACAATCTAAGTAGCAAGGAACTTGTCTTTGCTAACATATACACACAAGTTGGTTTATTTATAATAGCTGCTATTTTAATAATTATAATCAATAACTTTATTTCTAATCCTACCCGATTAGAGCAACAAACAAAAGAAAAGAAACGTTACGTTATTGTTTGGGCAATTGTTGGTTATTTCGTTGTTATGATTTATCAGATACTTGCAGGCATGATTAATATGTACGTATTTGGTGCGCCTCAATCAAGTCCAAATACTGAACGACTGATGAAAGTTGCACAAGAAATACCCCTATTTATCATATTAATTTCAATTGTAGGACCAATACTTGAAGAGTTTGTTTTTAGAAAAGTTATTTTTGGTGAAATTTACAATTTAATTAATGCAAATAAAACGATAAAATTTTTAATTGCTGCCATTGTAAGTTCCATCATATTTAGTGCAGCACACGCAGATCCATCATTTTTTATAATTTATTTTGGTATGGGCTTCATTTTTGCTGCATTATACGTATATACCAAACGAATTTGGGTTCCTATCTTAGTGCACATGATGCAAAATGGATTTGTTGTCATCATACAAGTACTTATTGGACCAGAAAAGATAAAAGAGCTACAAGAATCAACATCATTCATATTTAATCTTTTATTTTTAATAATGTAAATATATAAAGGGAAGTACGTATGATTCATTTAGTACGTACTTCCCTTTTATTGTTTTTATTTTAATTTGTCATTCTTGCGTCTAACAAAGTAGCCAATAACCACACCAACAAAAATAATAAGCATTGCTGTGATTAAAGCAAATAAAGTTCTTTCAAATTTCATTTGAATCGTATCACTGGCTTCTTTATCTTTCGTATGTGTCATTTCTTCATCACTACTTGTATGATATTCATATTTACCTGTAGTATTTTTATTCTCTGGTTTTTTCAAATCTGGCATAGAACCAATATCACCAGTAATCAAAGCCAATACTTGTTTATCTAAATTTTTATAATAATCTCTTGATTTCAATGGATTAAAATATTGGAATTTAAAATAATTTGTATCTTTTTGTAATTCATTTAAAAATGCATTATCCGCGAAATTTTGTTTTTTTAAAACTGCGGAAATTTCACTATCAGAAACTTGTTCTTTATTACTACCTAATTGTTTAACTTGATTTAATACAAATGGATTGTATTTAAAAGAACCGGTTGTCATTTGATTAAATCGATTCATTAATTGGTGTTCATTCGATTCCCTATTTTGGTTATTTTCTGTTGTTTGATTCATAGACGGCTGATCTATATTATTCGAATTCGAGCTATTTTTCCCATTATTTGATTGACTATTTGAATCATTTTGCGTACTTGAGCGATGTGTTCTATTTACACTGTCACGATTATTTGTTTCTGTGCTCGATGCGTTGCCAGTCTCATTACTAGATTTATTTGAATTACTTGGTGTATAAGCGTTGCCACCTGAATTATTAGGTTTCTCTGGCTTTTCAGTAGTTCCATTGCCCTTGTTTGGCTGTTCTGGCTTTCCATTTCCTTCACCATGCTTATTGGGTTTTTGTGGTTTTCCTGATCCACCACCACTGCCATTTGGTTGTTGTGGTTCTTCGCTCCCTCCACCATCTTCATTTGAGTTGTCTGGCTCACCTGATCCGCCACCACTACCGCCTGAGTGGTTCGGTTCTTCGCTTCCTCCGCCATCTTCATTTGAGTTGTCTGGCTTACCTGATCCGCCACCACTACCGCCTGAGTGGTTCGGTTCTTTGCTCCCTCCACCATCTTCATTTGAGTTGTCTGGCTTACCTGATCCGCCACCACTACCGCCTGAGTAGTTCGGTTCTTTGCTCCCTCCACCTTGGTTATTGGAATCCTCTGAATCTCCTGATTCTCCATCACTGCCATTTTGATTATTTTGCTTATCTGGATCTTCTGTTGATTGTTTATCTTCTTTTCCATTTTGTTTATCTGGATCTTCGGCTGACTGTTTATCTTCTTTTCCATTTTGTTTATCTGGATCTTCGGCTGACTGTTTATCTTCTTTTCCATTTTGTTTATCTGGATCTTCGGCTGACTGTTTATCTTCTTTTTCGTTTTGTTTATTTGGATCTCCGGTTGATCGTTCTTCGTCATTCACTTCACTCGTGTTATCTGTTTGCTCAGTTGCTCTAGTTTGACTATCAGATACTTTTTGATTGCTAGGAAGTGACACATTATTAGAACGGTCTACATCACTGCTTTGATCATTTTTATTTGTATTTTCACTATTTTTAGTTAATACATCATTATCATCCTTAATAACTGATGAACTATTATTTTGCGCATTTTTATCTAATTCATTTTCTTGCTGTTCTATTGCTTGTGTCGGGTGCGCAACTATAGACGTACTTAAAGCAATAGCAAAACTTGATATCACAAATTTATGAGCATTATACCGCTTCACATCATCACCTCCATTAAAAAACAAATATATTTATGTACAGTATATAGAAAATACTATACTTTTTCATTAAAAGTTGGTTTTTGAAAGAAAATATTAATACTTTTGAAATTTTATGTAAAATCTATTTACAAATCAAGATATAATAATTATACTAGGTATATAAAATAAATTGACTTGAAGGAGATTTTTCACATGGGATTATTTACAAAAAATGCTTCAACATTAGAAACTTTTCAAAATGCAATTGAAACAAGACGTTCTATTTACAGTTTAGAAAAAGAAATTTCTATATCTGATAAAGAAGTTGAGGATATTATTGAACATGCCATTAAACATGTACCATCTTCATTTAACTCACAATCTACACGTATCGTTTTATTATTAAATGATAATCATGATAAATTTTGGGACATTACTAAAAGAGAACTTAAAAATGCAATGGGTCCAGATCGTGAATTCCAAGCAACTGCTGACAAAATTGATAACTTCAAACATTCGCACGGTACAATTCTTTATTTTGAAGACCAAGACGTTGTTGAAGGATTACAAAATCAAATGCCAAACTATGCTGAAAACTTTGCTGTTTGGTCAACTCAAACAAATGCAATGCACCAATTTGCTGTTTGGACAGCATTAGGAACAAAAGGTATCGGAGCATCTTTACAACATTATAACCCACTGGTAGATGTTGCAGTTACAGAGGCTTTCGATATTCCTAAAACTTGGAAACTTGTTGCACAAATGCCATTTGGTAACATTCGTGACGAAGCTGGAGAAAAAGCATTCCAAGATGTTAAAGATCGTTTCTTAGTTAGAAAATAATAAATTAACCTGCGATTCATCGTTTTCTATAAAATTAACGAGGTTCGGACATAGATGATATTGTCCAACCTCGTTTTTTTTATTAAATAAATTATTCAAACAGTGCTTATTTTGAGTTATCAGAATTTTTTTAGTATATTGGGACAAACAGCTTTTAAGGGGCGATTAATATGAATATAGAAATTTTTCAATTTAAAGTAGAACCAGCAAATACAGAATTAAATGAAGAAACAATTGCTACTTGGTTTTCTAACTATGTTACATCACAAACAGATGTCGTTGTATTACCTGAAATGTGGAATAACGGATATGCCCTACCACAACTTCAAGCATTATCTGATAGCCGATTGTCTCGTAGTTACGAGTTTATTTCTAAACTTGCAATAAAGTATCAGGTTGATGTTATTGCTGGATCTGTTTCAAATGCAAAAAGTAATGAAGTATATAATACTGCCTTTGCCGTTTCAAAATACGGAAAACTTTTAAATAACTACGATAAAGTACACTTAGTACCCATGTTGAATGAACCTAGCTTTTTAAATGCAGGTAATGCTGTGCCTGAGCCATTTAATTTATCGAATGGTGCGAGAGTCACACAAATCATTTGCTACGATTTACGTTTCCCCGAATTATTACGTTATCCAGCACGTAAAGATGCACAAATTGCTTTTTATGTTGCACAATGGCCATTAGTCAGATTAGATCATTGGATTGCGCTATTAAAAGCACGTGCTATTGAAAATGATATGTATGTCATTGGATGTAATGGATGTGGAGATGATGGTCAAACGGAATACGCAGGTAATTCTATCGTCATTAATCCTAATGGCGAAATATTGTCACAATTAGGTTATAAACCTGACCACATAACTTGCGAAATTGATTTGGAGGAAGTTGACAAGCAAAGAGACACTATTCCAGTGTTTAAAAATTTACGACCACATTTATATAAATAATAAAAAACCGTGAGCTTGGGAGGGACTCACGGTTTTTGTAACTTATTATTAAGGGAATGTTTTTACAGTTATTTCTCTATCTATTTTTGGGGATGTTATTAATTATGAAAAAATTTAGTGAATTTACCGATTTAAAATGATAAATTGAATGATGTTTACGATAGCTTACATGTTAAAACTTTAATTGTCTCTGTTATAGACAATGTTAAAATGATATTTGAATTGAGACTGGGAATGTTCTACAAATTCAAATTAGGGATTGCTTAATTTGCTTAAGCGCGTTGTGTACCTGAAAGTATTATTTTACGAAATCACTAATTACTGCTGAGAAATGGTTTGTCACTACATCAGCCTCCTCTTGTTTGTAATCAATTAATTGAAAAAACGAGTACTAATTGTGTAACTATAACAACTATACGAAGAAAGTACAGTTACAAAGATTAGTGTGTTCATTAGACCCCTGCTCAAAAGTCTAACCAACTTCATCATTCAAACAAAAATTTCAAACAAAATTTGATTAAATGATTTGTAAAATGTAATCACTTCTTTGTGATACAAGTACATTTAACCATGATTTTTCTACTTAGAGTTAAAAATTCCCTAACTCGACAAAATTCGTGCCTAAATGTTTTTAAAAATATGATAAAATTAGTCAGATAAGATTTTCAAACAGTTAGGAATTCAAAATATACAGTTAAGCAATAAGACGCATAAAACTTAATTACAATTGTATAATACGAGTAAGGAGAGAAACCAACATGGTAAAATTTATAGATGCTAAAATAGACAATTTTGCTAAACAACTGCAACAACGAAATAACTTGGACCGTATTGAATATTTAAAGATGCGTTTAGGTATGCAAGTTGTCGTAAATAATTTCTTTAAAACAATTGTTATTTATGGTGTTTCACTCCTTTGCCATATGTTTTTATACACACTAACTGTTCATTTAACATTTTTTTTTATTAGACACTTTGCGCATGGCGCACACGCTAAGAATTCTTTACTTTGTTATATACAAAGTGTAATTTATTTTGTTTTACTACCTTGGATAGTCGGGTATGTACAAGTGTCATCTTTAATTATGTATACTTTAGCACTAGTTGGATTAATCATAATTAGTATATATGCACCTTCTGCTACTAAAAAGCAACCTATACCTGAACGACTAAGAAGAGGCAAAAAAATTAAAGCAATATGTTTAACATTAATCTTTTTATTAATTTCGCTCTTTTTAAATGAGCCCTACCAGCAATTAATGTTATTAGGTATTGTGATTATATCTATTTTGCAGTTCCCGATATTTTTCCCTAAGGAGGATTATTAATAATGAATGTTATAAAATCTATTTCAAAATCTATTTCAAAATCTATTTCAAATTATTTCGCTAAAGTCTTTGCTTCTATAGGTTCAATATCTACTATCAATCCTTGTTTTGGTTATACTGATGAATCTGAAATTCCAAAAGAATTAACAGATCTTTACGAATAATAGTTATGTAGAAAGTGTGTATAATATGGCAGTTTTTTATTCTTTGTTTTTCTCATTATTACAAGCAATTATTATATTTTACAATATGAAACTTATTAGCGGCATCCGCTATACTAAAAGGGATTTTATTTCAATTATTGGAATAATAATCCCTTCAACCATTTTGTTTTTTATTTTTTCTTCTGCATCTGTTATATTTTTATTTTTTACAAGTACAATTCTTATGTATTATAAAAACAAATTTATAGGAGTTGTTACTTCATTAATCTGTTTTTTCATTTTATACATGGCTAACTTTACAAGTTTATGGTTAAGTAGTGTGATTGTAAATGCAATTGGTATTGATAGTGTTTATATGCTATTTGTAGCTATTTCATTCACTATATTCTCCATAATTTACGCTTATATAGCAAAATTCTTTATTAAACAATTATCAGTTTCAGACTTATCGTTAAATAAAATATATTTAACATTAGTTAGCCTATTTTTATTAACTATCTTAGGTCTAATTTACTTTTATTTACCTAATAGAGAGATGTCTTTTGGTGATGCAAAATTCATTTCAATTATGTATGCAGTTGTCATTATCACCACTGCTATTCTTATCATTACAATTTCTTTTAGCATTATTCGCCAAATACAATACAAACGTAATATGCAAGAAATTGAGAATTATTATAAATACACATTACAAATTGAAAAAATTAACCATGAGATGCGCAAATTCAGACATGACTATGTCAACATCTTATCTACTTTATCTGATTTTATTAGAGAAGAAGATATGGATGGACTTAGAAAGTATTTTCGATCTGAAATACTTCCAATGCAAGATAGCATGCAAATGAATGCAATTAAAATCAATGGTCTTGAGAACTTACATATTCGAGAAATTAAAGGACTGCTAACAACAAAGATATTACAAGCACAAGAAAAAAGTATCCGTATCAGTATAGAGGTACCTGACCCAATTGAAAAAATTGAAATGCCAACGATTAATTTAAGTAGAATTATTGGTATTATACTGGATAATGCGATAGAAGCTTCAGAAAAAATTGAAGATGACCCATTGATACGTATCGCGTTTATTAAAAACGAAGATGATTCTGTTATGTTCATCGTTATGAATAAATGCGAACCAAATATGCCAAAAGTTCATACCCTTTTCCAAGAAAACTTTTCTACAAAAGGAAAGAATCGTGGTCTCGGTTTATCTACTCTGAAGGAATTGACGGATTCCACAACAAATGTTTTATTAGATACAACCATTGATAATAACTACTTTATCCAAAAGGTAGAAATTTTAAATTCTGATTCATAAGGATGTGTAACTATGAAAATATTCATTTGTGAAGATGATGAAAGACAACGTGAGCACATGGTTTCTATTATTAATAACTACATCATGATTGAAGAAAAGCCAATGGAAATCGAAGTTGCCACTGCTGATCCTTATGACATCTTAGAACGCTCTAAGAACCTCAATGATATTGGGTGTTATTTTTTAGATATTCAGCTTGAAGCTGATATTAATGGTATCAAACTTGCTAGTGAGATTCGTAAACATGATCCTGTAGGTAATATCATCTTTGTTACAAGTCACAGTGAGTTAACTTACCTAACATTTGTCTATAAGGTAGCCGCGATGGATTTCATTTTTAAAGATGATCCAGATGAATTAAAATCAAGAATTATTGACTGTCTTGAAACTTCAGAATCAAGATTGAAGCTTCTTTCAAAAGAAAGTAGTGTTGAAACAATTGAATTAAAACGTGGAAGTAATTCGATTTATGTCCAATATGATGATGTTATGTTCTTTGAATCATCTACTAAATCGCATCGATTGATTGCACATCTTGATAATCGTCAAATTGAGTTTTATGGCAATTTAAAAGAATTAGATCAACTTGATGAGCGATTTTTCAGATGTCATAATAGCTTTGTCGTCAATAGACACAATATAGATTCTATTGACTCTAAGTCACGTGTTGTCTATTTTAAAAATAATGAACATTGCTATGCATCTGTTAGAAATGTCAAAAAAATATAATATACATAAAAAAGCCAAACCAATAGTCATTACTGACAAATGGTTTGGCTTTCTTTTTTGATTGCTTCAACAATTCCTATTTAATATTTAATGCTTCTTTCACTTTGTCTAGTGAAGGGATACTTTCTATTGCACCGTATTGCGTCGTGACGATAGCAGCAACATAATTACTAAATTCTAGGATAGCATGCCCCTCATTCTTCAGTAACTGGATTATATCTCGCTCATTACTATCCAATAATCTACTAATCACCGCACCAATAAATGCATCACCAGCACCTGTCGTATCAATCGCCTTTACTTTATAGCCTTGCTCAACAATTGTTGTTCCATCCTTTAAGTAAATTGCAGCACCTTCTGCACCTTTGGTATAAATAACCGCTTGGACATGTCCTTGAAATAGCCATTGAATTGCTTGGTTCTCATCTTCATATCCTGTCACAAATGACAGTTCTTCATCGGAAATTTTGATGATATCTGCAAAAGGTACAAACGCTTGAATTGCTGATTTACAATCCGCTTCACTATCCCATAACGGTAAACGCACATTAGGATCAAATACAACTGTCCCATTAGCATGTCTAACTTTTTCAATTAGGGCTTTATGGGCCATTTTCATCGGACTATCTACGAGGTCTACTGAACAAAAGTGTAGTATATCTTGTTCCGTTACTTCTATTTGACTCACTTGTTCTTCATTATATAGCATATCTGCTGAAGGCTTACGATAAAATGAAAAATCCCTTTCTCCCTCTTTAGTTAAACTTACAAATGCGAGCGCAGTATTCGCTTCAGATGAACGTTTCAAATATTGCGTACCGACACCCAAATCTTCTAATGTTTCTACGATAAGATCACCGAAAGCATCTTCTCCTAATTGGGTAATCATTTCTGCCTGACCACCTAATTTTGTCGTAGTACAAGCAACATTACAAGGTGCCCCACCAACTTGTCTCGAAAATCCTTCTACATCTTTGAGTTTAGAATCTGTTGTATTAGGTATAAAATCAATTAGTGCTTCACCTATTGCGAGTAGACGTCTCATTGTGTATCACCTTTCAAATCATATTTTGTAAATCGTAAGTATACTTGTCCTGATTCTGTTGATGTTTTAATGCCAGTTGCATCTTCTCCAGAAAATATTCTAGAGGACATCACTCGTTCTCCATCGTTACAGAAAATTTCAATACTTGAAGTATCTACATATAACTGTAACTGCGATAAAGGTGTATCTAAATAAGTACTACGAGACGTACCTTCTACAGGATTAGGCAATGGTCCACTTTCACTTCTATCAAATGTTAATTTTTGTTCTTTAGTATTATACGTAATTAGCGACGTCTCCGTTTTACTCGTTCTCACTTCAAAGTATACTTCTGTTGCTTCATTTTCCAAAATATCAATAATTAATTCAAACTGTTTACCTTCATATGGATGTAACTGTTTCGTAAATTTATTAGCATATCCCAAAGCAGTTTCTTCATTTGAACGTAACTTTTCTAGTGCTTTAATCGGACGTTGTTTTAAATTACCTTCCTCTACTGTAAGTACACGTGGAATAGTTAAACAATGTGCCCATCCGTCTTCATCAGTTGGATAATTAATTTCTGGTAAGCCCATCCAACCAATGAGTATACGCTGTCCTTGTTCATCTAAAAATGTTTGTGGCGCATAAAAATCAAATCCATGATCTAACTCATGAAAATCACCATGATTCATAGTTAATTGATTCATATCATATTGTCCCATGATGTAGCCTGATTGATAAATATTTCTAAACTGATCCCCTTCAGCGTCAATACCTTGTGGACAGAATAATAACATATCATATCCATTTAAATTGAAATAATCTGGACATTCCCACATAAAACCAAAATCATCTAAATTTGTTTGTATTTCACCTTGGAATTCCCAATTAACAATATCTGAGGATCGATATTGTAAAATACGACCTTGCTTGTCAATATTTTGTGCAGCAATTACAGCATAATATGTACCATCTTTTTCATAAACTTTCGGGTCTCTAAAGTGTTGCGTGTAACCAAAAGGTGGTGCTGAAATGACAGGCTTTGGAAATTTTTTTATTTCTCCATTCTTTGTCATTTTTGCTATCTGTTGGGTAGAAATTCGATGCCAATCTTCATCGCGATGATTCGCAGTATACATATAATATAAATGCTGGTTATATTCAAATGCACTACCACTATATACACCATGACTATCGTCGTTTGTATCTGGTTTGAGTGTTGGTCCTACTGCATTAAAATGAATAAGATCTTTACTCGTATATGTATACCAATATTTTAGTCCATGCACTGGTCCTAATGGGAACCACTGATGTGATATATAATAATTACCATTAAAATATATCAATCCATTTGGATCATTAAGTAAACCTGATTTAGGTTGTATATGAAAAGTTTGTCTGTATTTAGATTGATTAACACGTTCTGTTAATTCAGCTAAATATTGTTGATCTGCGTCTTCATATTTTTGATAACGTGCTTCCTTTGTCCACTCTACCATTTCGAGCTTCCTCCTAGTTTCAAGTAATTCATTGTCATTTTTGGTACCGGTTCCATTTATTCATATTTATAATATCATGTTTCGTTTAATTTTTAAACGAATGGTCAATTTCAATAGTGATTTGTTTTTCTACGTCTTTATGTTGTATTAATTGATTTAATTTTTCCATAGCAACTTCTCCTGCATAATCAAAAGCATATCTCACCGTATGTATAGATGGCGAAACAATTTTTGTAACTGGATCTCCACCAAAACCAACGATATATTTAGACATATGATGTTCCGAATTATATTTATGAACAGCTAAAGCTATCGAATCAGTCGCCCCTACGATGGCATCAAAATGTGGATATTTTTGTAATACGCTAGCTACGTCTGGTTTGGCTTCTTGATAGTTAAAAGATGTTATCGAAATACTGGGCTCAATACCATGAACTTTAAGTCCATCGATAAATCCTTGCTTTCTATAGATACCTACAGCCGTATCTGTCTCCGTAACACCAAAGAATTGAATATCCTTATAGCCCTGTTTTCCCAGTGTATCTCCAACAAGATAACCAGCTTGATAATCATCGTGAACAATACAATGTAATTGTTCATGAGTTTGACCAACAATGATCACAGGTACATTGATTTTATGAATCACTTCTAAATGTTTATCTGTAATATCTGTGGCCATAAAGATAATCCCGTCCACTTTACTTCTGTAAAAAGTCTCTAGTGCATCTAGTTCTAAATCTGAATTCAAATTGGTGTAATTAAGCAATAGCCTATAATTTTGTTTATCGCATATCGTTTTAACACCTTTAATCGTTTCATCAACTGCAAACGAATTCATTCTTGGTATGATAGCGCCTATCATATTTGTACGATGTGCTCTTAAGCTTTGTGCGAATTGATTCGGCTGATAATCATGTTCTTGTATGATTTTATCTAATTTTTCTTTTGTTTTCATACTTACCGAGCCATCATTTAAATATCTAGAAACTGTACTTTTAGAGACACCGGCTAGTTTTGCTATATCATCAATATTTTTCATAGTTTCTCACTCTCATTACTTCACTATTATGAACAATATCAATTCTATCATAATGGAATCGCTTTAAATACTATTTAAATTAAAAACCAATTTGCTTCAATCAAGGTATACTACCTTAGATTAAACAAATTGGTTTAATGTATATTTAAGCTTTTTGAATTGTAATCGTCCATGAAGCATCGTCTAATTGTTCGTAATTCGTTACGGGGTAACCTTGCTCTGCTGCCCAGTTAGGTAATGCTTCTGTTGCTTGTGTACAATCGAAGTCAATTTTTAATTCTTCACCATTGTCTAATGTATTCATTTTCTTTTGTGCTTCTATTAATGGAAATGGACAAACCATTCCAACTGTACCTAATTCATGTACCATATCGTATTACCTCCATTTTAATTATGATGTTTGCGTTTGTGATGAAACTTTCGTGTTTGAAGTTTGGCTTTGTGCTTTTTTCATTGGTCTAATAAATACAAAATAACTCATTGTCCATGCGCCTAATATCATTGAAGCAAGTGCAATCCAGCCTTTCCATGACATTGTCGCTGTCTCAACTAAACCATTCCCTATAGAGCAACCACCTGCTACAGATGCACCAAATCCCATTAACACACCGCCTATAATACTATTGCGTATTGTTTTTTTATCCGGTAATCTCCATTTAAACTCTTTAGCACCTTTAGCCGCAATATAAGAGCCAAAGAATATACCTAGAACCAGGAAGACACCCCAGTCCAATAATTTCAAGTCACCCGTTACAAAAAATTGTACCAAGTTTGCAGAAGGTGTTGTAATACCTAAACCATACATTCTACCAGTTGATTCACTCACCGGCCATGCGAGCAATGCGATAAGTCCTACTGCGATTGCTGCCACAAATGGGTGGTATTTTTTCTCAAATAAATAATGACGTATACCTGTGAATTTTTGCTTTAGTTTAGGTACTGCAAATTTTGGTTTACGTAATGTTTTTACTACGAAGAATAAAGTGATTACTATGAGTACAATTACGAAAACCCAGGTTGGAATACCTGTTGTTTGTGACATACTCGTATTTACATTAGTAGGTTTATTTAAACCGTTCATTAATGGTAGTAATAAACCAAATTTTGTTGCGGCGGAAGTAAATGCATAAGCAATTAACGCCATCCAACTACCGATTAGTCCTTCACCAGCTCTATACCATGTTCCTGTAGCACAGCCACCTGCCATAATAATACCTAATCCAAAAATAAATGATCCAATCACTGTACCAATGATAGGATATGTTGACTCTGGTATTTCAACTAATCTTGTTGAAGTTAATAGCAATAAGCCAATACTTTGTACAGAAATCGCAATTAATAAGGCGTAAAACATTTTGTTACTCTTTTGAATATACATATCCCTGAATCCACCAGCTAGACAAAATCGTGTTCGCTGCATAACAAACCCCAATAGAGCGCCTACGACCAGTCCACTGATAATTAACCATGTCATATCATAACCTCTTTCCCGATAAAATCAATAAGATTAATAATATTAGATTTCGTATAAAATTTCAACCTTACAGTTTCACGAAAATTTATTTTAAAAATCAGCTGGCTTTTAAAATAATTAACAACTCGAAGACAAATAAAAAACTAGCTTTCCATAAATACTTTGTCCACATGGTTATCACATGCCGTATTTATCAAAAACTAGTTCATTACATTTTATTTATGACTATAATTCTTCATAAAGAATAATAAAGATTGCAGTTCTATACCCAAATCAATGTGATGTACTTGTACATCGGATGGCGTTTGTACACGACTAGGCGTAAAGTTCAATATACCTTTAACGCCTGCTTTCACTAATGTATCAGCAACCTTCTGAGCCGCTTCCTCAGGCGTTGTCAGAATAACGACATCTATCTGTTCATGCGATAGTATGTCTGTAATTTTTTCAAATGGACTAACTGTCACTTTCCCTATTTGTGTACCAATGACCTCTTCTCGAATATCAAATGCTTCTGTTATTGTCATTTCATCATGTATTGAGAAGTTATATGTTAATAATGCTTTACCTAAGTTCCCTACACCTACAATTGCAATCTTAATTTCATCGTTTTCGCTTATTTCGTTTTTAAAAAAATGTAATAAGCTATCTATATTATAGCCGTAGCCCTTTTTACCTAATTCACCAAAATATGAAAAATCCCTACGTATCGTTGCAGAATCAATGTTTAAGCCTTCACTAATTGCTTTTGAATTAACTCTGTCTATACCTTTTGATTTTAATGTATTGACGAATCTATAATATAACGGTAAACGTTTCAATGTAGCACGAGGAATCTTTTCGCTTTGATTAGCCAAGATCATGTCCCCCTATTTCAATGTCTAATACTGTATAATCTTATAATCACTACAACATTATACATGAATGCATCATAAAAATAAACAATGATAGTTTTAACCACAGCGTGAATACTGTAGAATGATAATTGAATAGAGAGGTGCAAATCGGATGATATTATTACAACTTAATGATTTAACAAAGTCATTCGACGGTGAAGATATTTTTAACAATGTGGATTTCGAAGTCAAAACGGGCGAACGTATTGGAATTGTCGGACGTAATGGAGCTGGAAAATCAACATTAATGAAAATAATCGCTGGCGTCGAAGGGTATGATAGTGGTTATGTATCTAAAAGTAAAAATTTAAAACTTGGTTACTTAACACAACAAATGACCTTAGACACAAATCAAACTGTATTTGAAGAAATGTCTAAGCCATTTGAAGCAATGAAAAAATTAGAACTAGAAATGAAAAAAGAAACGGATTGGCTTGCACAACATGCCAATGAATACGATACAGAAGCATATAAAATACATATTGATCGTTATGAGTCATTATCAAACACATTTGAAAAACAAGATGGCTATCAATATGAAAGTAAAATTAAAACGGTGCTACATGGCTTAAACTTCACTGAATCAGATTTTAATAGACCCATTAATGATTTTAGTGGTGGTCAAAAGACCCGACTATCTTTAGCGCAAATGTTACTAAGTGAACCAGATTTATTATTACTCGATGAGCCTACCAACCATTTAGACATGGAAACAACTCAATGGCTAGAAAGTTATTTGAATTATTTTAACGGGGCCATTGTAATCATCAGTCACGATAGATACTTCTTAGATAAAATTGTCACTCAAATATATGATGTAGCACTCGGTGATGTACAACACTATGTAGGAAACTATGCACAATTCATAGAACAACGAGATAAGTATTACGAAAAGCGCATGCAAGCCTATGAAAGTCAACAAGCTGAAATCAAACGCTTAGAAACATTCGTAGAAAAAAACATTGCGCGTGCCTCTACGACTGGGATGGCAAAAAGTCGTCGCAAAAAGTTAGATAAAATCGATCGCATTAATAAACCTATGATTGATGCTAAAAGTACAAATATTCAATTTGATTTCGACCGTAATACAGGTAATGACGTATTCCATATAAAAAATCTAGAGATTGGGTACAATACACCTATTACAAAAGGGATTAACATCGAAGTTACAAAGGGTGATCATATCGCTATTATTGGCCCGAATGGTATAGGTAAATCAACTTTAATTAAAACCATCGCTGGTCTACATGATCAATTAGGCGGCGAAGTCACAACGGGTGCCAATTTAAAAATAGGTTACTATGATCAAAAGCAAGCTGAATTTAAATCAAATAAAACGATCTTAGATTATTTATGGGATCAATACCCTACTATGAATGAAAAAGATATCAGAGCTGTTTTAGGTCGTTTCCTATTCGTTCAAGAAGATGTAAAAAAAATTATTAATGATTTATCTGGTGGAGAAAAAGCACGACTGCAACTCGCTTTATTAATGTTAGAACGTAATAATGTACTCATATTAGATGAGCCTACCAACCATCTAGATATTGATTCTAAAGAGATGTTAGAACAAGCTTTGGATAATTTTAAGGGCACAATTCTTTTTGTTTCACATGACCGTTATTTCATTAATCAACTAGCTAATAAAGTATATGATTTAAATTATGACGGTGGCACGATGTATTTAGGTGATTATCAATACTTCATTGAAAAAGTAGAAGAGCAAGCAGCAATACAAGCGAAAAAAGACTCAGAGAATCCTACTTCACTTGAAATAGAAGCATCAACAACTAATTCTTATATTGATCAGAAAGCTCAGAAACGTAAACAACGTCAAATCGAACGCCAAATTGAAACTTGTGAAGCGGATATTGAGCAATTTGAAGCGCAAATTAATGAAATCAATGAGCAGCTCACATTACCTGATGTATATTCAACCCCTGAAAAAGCGAATGATTTAGCAATATCCAAACAACATACCGAACAAAAATTAGAACAGGTTATGTCTGAATGGGCAGAATTACAAGAAAAGTTAATTTAAACGCTCATCCTATTAAAAAATGAAAGTAGAATTTTCTACTTTCATTTTTTTATTTCATGATTCATCACCAAAACTATTCACACAAAAAAACTTATGATAAAAGCTATCCACAAAGTTATCCTAGTTATCCACAAGTAAAATGTAATGTTTATTTCTATATAAAATTCAGAATTCAATCCCTATCCACACCATTTGCACCGACTTATCCACAAGTTGTGCACTATTTGTTGATAAGTACGCACGTTCCCTATTGACATCATTTTCGTCTCATGTAGTCATAGACAAATCTAGTTTGTGAAACAAATGAGACAATGTCATAATGAATAAGTACAAATTTAAGTTATTGAAAGGAAGTTTTGTAACTATGCCTGCAATTTTATGGTTTATTATTGCATTGATATTAGCCTCCCTATTATTAACGATCATCATGCCTATCATTGAAAATAAAAAATTAATGACAAAGATAAAAATGTTATGGTCAGCACAACGACCATTAGAATCATTCATTAGACCAAATCATAATTATAGTTATCAATTCGATACATATAAGCATAAGCATGATAGCGATGAACTACTCGATGATAAAACCTGGTCCGATTTAAATTTAGATAGTGTGTTCCAAAATATGAATTTTAATTTTACAGCAATTGGTGAAATGAGACTTTTTGCTACATTAAGACAGATGTTTGAAGTAAATAATCAGTCACTCATACATCACTTTAAATCGGATAGTCATTTTAGAAATCAACTGTCATTGCACTTAGCACAAATCGGAAAATCTATTTATCCAATTTTTCCTGATCAAATTGCATTTATAAAACGAAATCACTTCTATATGATTTGTACATATATCCCTATTGTAGGTTTACTTTTATCTTTCATATCACCAAGTGTTGGAATCCCATTAACCATCATTGCTTGTATTTATAATATGATTTTGAGTGGTTTCTTAAAACGGACATTTGAGCAAGATTTAAATTCAATGTTCTATACATCTAATGTTATTAAAAAAGCATATGCAATCCAGCAACTTGAACAAACACCTAGTTTAGATGTTAATTTCAAACATTTTACGACAGCACGTCGTTTTAGTGGATTACTCGGGCGCGTGAATACGAATGATGAAACTTCAATTTTCTCAATGCTTTTTAAATTAATATTTATGTTGGATTACCATTTGTTCCATTTAATTCAAAATAGTTTTAAAACATACGAAGATGAAGTAATGGCCTGTTATGATTATGTAGCAAGTATCGATAATCATTATGCCGTTGCTTTATGGCAAGAAACATTAGATGACTATACCATACCTGAACCATCACAGAATGACTCGATTATATTTGAAAATTTAACCCATCCGCTCATCTCTGATGCAGTACCTAATTCCTTAACGGTAGATCAACATATTTTATTAACTGGTTCTAATGCTTCAGGCAAATCAACATTTATGAAAGCCGTCGCTTTGAATATTGTGTTATCTCAAACAATTCATACTGCAACAGCGCATAAATTTATTTACAAACCAGGGCTTGTTTATACTTCAATGGTTAATCAAGATGATATTTTATCTGGAGATAGTTACTTCATGAGTGAAGTTAAATCGATTAAACGCCTTTTCGATATTCAATCACATAAAAAGATATATGTATTTATTGATGAAATTTTCAAGGGCACCAATACAACGGAACGGATTGCAGCATCAGAATCCGTATTAACTTATTTAAATCATTTACAATCTTTTAGAATCATTGCAGCTACACACGATATTGAGTTATCCACTTTATTAGAAGATACTTATTCAAATTATCATTTTAATGAATCCATCACAGATAATGAAATCTCTTTTGATTTTAAAATTAAAGCAGGCAAAGCTGATACCAGAAATGCGATTGAATTATTACGCATAATGGAATTTCCAAATCATGTTTACCATCGTGCTAAAGCTAAAGCAAATCATAATAATTAAAAATAGGAGCATATCATGTAATCAAAAATCACTTTGATTACATGATATGCTCCATTACTTAAAAAACACTTATTGAATATTAAGCGTATTTTATAATTTGATATACGACATGCGCCGCACTCCTGGCTACCTTAGTAAAACTTATTTCTGCTTATTCTGCATTAATCATCCATGTAATACCGAATGGATCGTTGAACATACCATAAAATTCAGACCATTCCGTAGCACCTAATGGCATCGTCACTTCACAACCAGCTTCAACAGCTTTATCAAAAAATGCTTGAGCAGCTGCTTTATCCGCTTCATTACTATGGTCAAAAGTAAATGTCACGATGGCACCACTATTATCAATCTTTTTATTTTTCCACGTGTCACTACAATAAAATCTTTCTCCAAGTATTTCAAAAGATGCATTCATCGTAAAATCTGGAGGTACTTGAAATTCTTCAGGCATATCATTAAACATCTCATTGTCTCCGCTAACACGTTGAATATTTGTTGCTCCTAAATGTTTTTCATAAAAATTTAATGCTGCTAAGCTATTTTGAAAATTGAAATATTGTACAGCTTTCATTTTATTTCTCCTCCTTTAAAAATCTTCATCTCAAAAAATTTTATGTTGTTCAATTAATCTAAAATACCTATACCCTTATTTCATTTGTTTAAATTTAACTTACTAACAAAAAAACTGAGATATAAATATCTCAGTTCTTTTATTATTTTATGATTCAATTGAACATTGTTCAATATCCATATGATTATAACCATTTAATGCCATATCTGCAGTCACACCAGCTTTAAATAAATAATAACCTGCAGCGCCTATCATTGCTGCATTATCTGTACATAGTTTAGGACTAGGTATGGATAAATTGATGTCATTTGACTCACATGCGGATGATAAATGCGCTCTTAATCCTTTATTACTTGCAACGCCACCAGCTACTATAAGTTGATTCACGTTATAATTTTTACATGCCGCTATTGTTTTACCAACCAATACTTCAACGACACTATTTTGAAAACTTGTAGCTACGTTTGCTTCATTTATTGCTTCACCTTTTTGGCGTAAGTTATGCAATTTATTAATTACTGCACTTTTTAAACCACTAAAGCTAAAATCATAACTGTTTTTATCTAACCATACTCTAGGGAAATCGTAACTATCCTCACCATGAGCCGCTAAATTATCTACTTGAGGTCCCCCCGGATAACTTAATCCAATGGTTCTCGCTACTTTATCATACGCCTCACCAACAGCGTCATCTCGCGTTTCACCGATCACTTCAAAGCTCAAATGATTTTTCATATAAACTAATTCAGTATGTCCCCCTGAAACAATCAGTGCGATTAAAGGGAACTGTAATGGCTTTTCTAGATGATTCGCATAAACATGACCAGCAATATGATGAACTGGAATTAATGGTTTATCATAAGCAAATGCAAGTGCTTTTGCAGCATTAATCCCTACCAATAATGCACCTATCAAGCCAGGTCCTTGTGTTACAGCCACTGCATCAATATCATTCATTGTAGTATTGGCACTGTTTAATGCCTCATCAATGGTTGTCGTAATCCCTTCAACATGATGTCTGCTTGCTACCTCAGGGACAACACCGCCAAATCGTTTATGACTCTCAATTTGACTTAATACGATATTACTAAGTATGTTTTTTCCATTTTCAATAATGCTAACACTTGTTTCATCACAGCTTGATTCTATCGCTAATATCAATGTTGTTTCACTCATTTAAATTCACCCACATCACTATTGCATCCTCACCTTCACCATAATAATTTTTACGTTTTCCTCCATATTGAAAACCTAAATTCGTATACACATGTTGTGCTACATCGTTATCAACTCGTACTTCTAAACTCATCACGTCACATTTTGTCTGCACGTAATTCATAGCATACTTAAGCAATAACTGTCCTAACCCGTATCCTCTATATGTTTCATCAATGGCAATTGTGGTAATTTGTGCTTGATCTATAACTAACCAAATTCCGATATAACCAATAATTTTTTCATTAAATTCTATAACAAAATAATGAGCAAATTCATTTTGCTCTACTTCGTGATAAAATGCATCAATTGACCAACTACTATCATTAAAACTATTTCTTTCAATATCAAATACTTGTGGCACATCATTTAAACCCATTAAACGAATATTTAATTCTTGTTCTGTTGGTCTAACCAATTTCTCTCTGCCTCTGATATTTTAATATAGTTGGGTTTGAATTGATGAATTTCAGTTGGATGATCAATCAGTGCTTTCATTTCTTTTGCTTTTGGCAAATTAGGTATGCAGTCATGGTTTAATAAATCAGCTAATTTTTCTGTATCTGCCCCTACAAATTTAAAATGTTCACCTTGTTTATATAGCAATTCCTTTAACATTGTAATCGAAAGATACTGATCTTCAATCAATTGTACTAAATGTCCATTTTGATACTGATATACACCTGAATAAACTGCTTCTCGTCTTGCGTCAAAGACAGGTACAATTAAAATGTTTTCTTCCTTTACTGTAGCTGCTAAGGCTTTTAATGAGGACACACCGTATAACTTCGTATTAAGTGCATATGCCAATGTCTTAGCTACAGTCACACCTATTCTTAAGCCAGTATAAGATCCTGGACCTTCCGCAACAATAATTGCATCAAGTTCCTTTTTATCTAATTGACTTTCTTCTAATATATTAGCAATTGCTGGCATCAATTGAACAGAATGGTTCTTTTTTTCATTTGTATTAAATTCACTTAGTACTTTATCATCTTGCATAATAGCAACAGATAAAGGCTGATTAGATGTATCAATCAGTAGATAATTCACGCAAAATCGACTCCTTAATATCTATATAATGCTTTCCAATAGCGTTGAATTCTATGGTTCTTTCTGTAGGGCTTATAGCTTTAATATCTAGTGTTAGTGACGTTTCAGGAAGGTATTCTGAAATAAATTGACTCCACTCTATTAATACAATCGCTTGATCTTCAAAATATTCATCAAAGCCTAAATCTTCTTCCGTATTTTCTAATCTATAGCAATCCATATGGTGTAATTTCAGATGACTACCTTGATAAGATTTTATGATATTAAAAGTAGGAGAATTAATATTTCTCTTCACGCCCAATGCTTTGCCTATAAACTGACTTAACGTTGTCTTACCCGCACCTAAATCACCATTTAACAAAATCACATCACCAGCGGATAAATATTTTGTTAAAATGCCAGCAAATGTTTCCATATCTTCTAAATTTTTAATTTTTATCATTGGCCTCTCCTTTTTAAAGCAACTTCACAATTTATTGTGAATAGTTGCTTTTATGCATGAGCTTCAGCTCAAGTATTCCTCTAATATGATTTGGTTAGCGACATTTATGCATGAGCTTCAGCTCAGTTATTCCTTCATTAAATTTATTGTGCGTAGCTGATTTTCTTATTTAATATGAGCTAGCTTATGAATAGCCTTGTCATTTACTAACGGTTTTATATATATCTTAAAATTAACTACTCTAGTTTAACAAATTTTTCCATATAATACTTCAAAGTGAAACAAGTTCCTTTAATTTTGAAATATTTGAATTGACAGAAAAATACAAAAAGTTATTGACACAACCCATTTGATGTAGTAAATTTAATTTATCAAATTTTTAGATATTTCAAACAAATCAGAAAAATAAACCATTCTATCGAGAGGAGTATAATAAAATGACCAAACATACAACGCAAGCTCAACCAACAACTTCAAATATTTTAGTCATTTTATTATGCTCATAGGACTGGAACTTTAGTAAAGAAACTACTAAACGTTTAAGTCCTTATTCTAGTTGAATGGGGCTTTAAAGTGTCCCAATAATTTATTGGGACACTTTTTTTATTTTCAATTTTATGGGGGAATTAAATATGAGAAGTGACATGATCAAAAAAGGAGATCAACAAGCACCAGCAAGAAGTCTTTTACATGCAACGGGTGCATTAGATAAACCAACAGATATGAACAAGCCATTCGTGGCAATTTGTAACTCATATATTGATATTGTCCCTGGACACGTACATCTTAGAGAATTAGCAGACATAGCAAAAGAAGCCATTCGTGAAGCTGGTGCGATTCCCTTTGAATTTGACACAATCGGTGTAGATGATGGTATTGCAATGGGCCATATTGGAATGAGATATTCCCTACCATCTAGAGAAATCATAGCTGATGCAGCTGAAACAGTTATTAATGCACATTGGTTTGATGGTGTATTCTACATCCCAAATTGCGATAAAATTACACCAGGCATGTTATTAGCATCTGTTCGTACCAATGTACCAGCTATCTTTTGTTCGGGTGGTCCAATGAAAGCCGGTTTATCTTCAGAAGGTAAAGCTTTAACACTTTCTTCAATGTTCGAAGCAGTTGGTGCATTTAAAGATGGATCTATTTCAAAAGATGAATTTTTAGATATGGAACAAAATGCTTGTCCAACTTGTGGTTCATGTTCTGGTATGTTTACTGCGAATTCAATGAACTGTTTAATGGAAGTGTTAGGGTTAGCCCTTCCATATAATGGTACTGCACTTGCAGTAAGTGACCAACGTAGAGAAATGATTAGAGAAGCTGCATTCAAACTAGTAGATAATATTAAAAACGATCTTAAACCAAAAGATATTGTAACCCGAGAAGCAATTGACGATGCTTTTGCATTAGACATGGCCATGGGTGGTTCAACCAATACTGTACTGCATACACTTGCTATCGCAAATGAAGCAGGTATTGATTATGATTTAACAAGAATTAATGAAATTGCTAAGAAAACACCATATCTTTCAAAAATAGCACCAAGCTCATCCTATTCAATGCATGATGTACATGAAGCTGGTGGTGTTCCAGCTATCATAAACGAATTATTTAAAAAAGAAGGTACATTGCATCCAGATAGAATTACAGCTACAGGTAAAACATTACGTGAAAACAATGAAGATAAAGAAATCTTAAATAGTGATGTTATAAGACATTTAGATAATCCATATGATAAACAAGGTGGACTTTCCATCCTTTATGGAAATATCGCTCCCAAAGGTGCTGTTATAAAAGTTGGTGGTGTAGACCCTTCTATTAAAGTCTTTAAAGGTAAAGCAATTTGTTTTGACTCACATGACGAAGCTGTCGAAGCGATTGATAACCATGATGTTCGTGAAGGTCACGTAGTTGTTATCCGATATGAAGGCCCTAAAGGTGGTCCAGGGATGCCAGAAATGTTAGCCCCTACTTCATCCATTGTAGGACGAGGCTTAGGAAAAGATGTAGCGCTTATCACAGATGGAAGATTTTCAGGTGCTACACGTGGTATTGCTGTTGGTCATATATCACCAGAAGCTGCAGCAGGTGGTCCAATTGGGTTAATAAATGACGGAGATGAAATAACGATTGATTTAACGAATCGTACATTAGATGTCAATGTTTCAACTGAAGAATTAGACGCTAGAAAGCAAAACGTAAAACCATTTAAAGCAAAAGTAAAAACAGGTTATCTTGCGCGTTACACTGCATTAGTAACAAGTGCTAATACAGGTGGTATCATGCAAGTACCAGAAAATCTCATTTAAGGAGTGAGCATTATGTCTAAACAAACGGAAACACTTGAAAACGAATTGTCAGAAAATTTTGATTCTTTAGAAGCAGCTGAAGCCGTTGAACCTGAGGTAGAGTTAGAACAACAAACAATAGATGAGATGAAATCCGGGTCAGAATTGTTAGTAGAATCACTTGCAAATGAGAACGTAGACTTTATCTTTGGGTATCCGGGTGGTGCAGTACTCCCCCTTTACGACACATTTTATGATGGGAAAATTGAACATATCTTAGCAAGACATGAACAAGGTGCTACACACGCAGCTGAAGGATATGCAAGAGTATCCGGTAATACAGGCGTTGTTGTCGTAACAAGCGGGCCAGGAGCAACCAATGCAATTACAGGTATTGCTGATGCTTATAGTGACTCATTGCCACTTGTTGTCATCACTGGTCAAGTCGCTACACCTGGTATTGGTAAAGATGCTTTCCAAGAAGCTGATTTACTTTCAATGACAACACCAATAACCAAACACAATTATCAAGTAAAAAATGTAAACGACATCCCTACTATCATTCATGAAGCGTTTCATATCGCCAATACTGGTAGAAAAGGTCCAGTTGTAATTGATTTTCCAAAAGATATGGGGATCTTATCAACAAACGCACAAGTAACAGAAGAATTAGAATTACCAGGTTATTCCGTACCAAATCAACCTAAAAAAGAAGAAATTCAAAAACTACGTGATTATTTAAAAAGTGCTAAAAAGCCTGTTGTACTTTCAGGTGCAGGTATTAATCATGCCAAAGCCAATAAAGTATTTACTGAATTTGTAAATAGACATCAATTACCTGTCGTTAGTACGCTATTAGGTCTCGGTGCTATACCATATGAACATCCCCTATTTTTAGGTATGGGTGGTATGCACGGCTCATATGCCAGCAATATGGCATTAACGGATTGCGATTTACTCATTAACTTTGGTAGTCGGTTTGACGATAGATTAGCAAGTGATCCAGAATCATTTGCACCAAATGCCAAAATAGTACATGTGGACATCGACGCATCTGAAATAAATAAAATCATCAAAGTAGATTTAGGTATCGTTGCTGACTGTAAAGCAACTTTAGAAGCATTATTAGATTTCGATAGTTATTCAATTAGACATGATGACTGGTTAGAAACTTGTAATGAAAATAAAGCTAAAAAACCTTTTGCATATAAAGAAGATGAGGACGGCGTATTTTCTAAACCTCAAAGAACGATTGAATATATTGGTGAAATCACACAAGGTGACGCCGTAGTAACTACCGATGTCGGACAACATCAAATGTGGGTTGCCCAATTCTATCCATTTAAAAATCATGGTCAATTAGTAACAAGTGGTGGTCTCGGCACAATGGGATTTGGTATCCCTGCTGCTATTGGAGCAAAACTTGCAGCACCTGATAAAACAGTCGTTGTCTTTGTTGGTGATGGTGGATTCCAAATGACAAACCAAGAAATGGCCATTTTAGAAGAATACAACCTTGATATCAAGATTGTCATTATTAACAACGGTACACTCGGCATGGTTAAGCAATGGCAGGATAAATTCTTTAATAAACGTTTCTCTCACTCAGTATTTAATGGCCAACCAGACTTTTTGAAATTAGCTGAAGCTTACAATGTGAAAGGTTACTTAGTTGAAAATCCAAGCCAATTAGAACAACAGTTAGATGCAGCTTTTCAACATGAAGGACCTGCACTCATTGATGTACGTATTTCACCTATTGAACCTGTATCACCAATGGTACCAAGCGGCAAAGCTAATCATGAAATGGAGGGTCTATTATGAGAAGGACTTTTAGAACAAAAGTAAGAGATAAAGCTGGGACGTTAAATCGCTTAACAAGTATCTTCGTCCGTAGACAGTTTAACATCGTGACATTGTCAGCGACTCCAACTTTAGAAGAAGGTATTTCGGACATTACTTTTGTAGCAGAAGTACCTGATAGAGATGTGTTACGTAATCTACTTCAACAACTAGAAAAACAAATAAACATTATTGATGTTGAAGACATTACTGAAAGTAACACTTACAACAGAGAGTTGGTGCTAGTGAAATTAAAAACACCGACGAATCAGCAAGATTTACAAAATGTAATCAAACCATATGATGCGCTAGTCTCTATATTAAAACATGAAGCACCTTTTACGTATCTTCAAGCTTCAGGCCCACAATATACAATGGACAACTTATTAGATGATCTATCATCATATGAAATTGAACAAGTTTCTAGAACTGGTGCAGCAGCATTAGTTTAACAAAGCTTCAACTATACTTAATTACAAAAATGGAGGATTTTATTATGACAACAGTTTATTATGACCAATCAGTTACGAAAGACGCTTTACAAGGTAAAAAAGTAGCAATCATAGGCTATGGTTCTCAAGGACACGCACATGCTCAAAATTTAAAAGACAACGGTTATGATGTCATTATCGGAATCAGACCTGGATGTTCTTTTGACAAAGCTAAAGATGATGGCTTCGAAGTATATCCTGTAGATGAAGCAGCAAAACAAGCTGATGTCATCATGGTGTTATTACCAGATGAAATTCAAGGCCAAGTATATAAAGAAGAAATTGAACCAAACTTAGAAGCAAACAATGCATTAGTATTCGCGCATGGTTTTAATATTCATTTCGGTGTTATTCAACCACCAGAAAACGTAGATGTATTCTTAGTAGCGCCTAAAGGACCTGGACATTTAGTACGTCGTACATTTGCTGAAGGAAGCGCAGTCCCTGCCCTATTCGCAGTTGAACAAGATCCGAGTGGTGAAGCTAGAGATTTAGCATTAAGCTATGCTAAAGGTATCGGTGCAACACGTGCAGGTGTATTAGAAACATCATTTAAAGAAGAAACAGAAACAGATTTATTCGGTGAACAAGCAGTGCTTTGTGGTGGTACGACTAAATTAGTACAATCTGGTTTCGAAACGTTAGTAGAAGCAGGTTACCAACCAGAAATTGCATACTTTGAAGTATTGCATGAAATGAAATTGATTGTTGATTTAATGTATGAAGGCGGTATGGAAAATATGCGCTATTCAATTTCAAATACAGCTGAATTTGGTGACTATGTTTCTGGACCACGTATTATCACACCGGATGTTAAAGATAATATGAAAGCTGTATTAGATGATATTCAAAAAGGAAACTTCAGTGATCGATTCATTAAAGATAATCAAAATAATTTTGAAGAATTCCATAAATTAAGAGAAGAACAACATGGTCATCAAATCGAAGCGGTTGGTAGAGAACTCCGTGATATGATGCCATTCATCAAATCTAAGAGCATTGAAAAATAATTAGGCAAACTACCATATCTATCGATAAAAATGACATCAAGCTAAGTTCTAATGCAAATCGTAATATTTTGCATTAGCTAACTTGGTAAGATGTTTCAAATTTCTCGATAAATATGATTGTCTAAAATTCATTTATAGGAGATGTTGAAAATGAGTAGCCATATTCAAATTTTTGATACAACACTAAGAGACGGCGAACAAACACCTGGCGTAAATTTTTCATTCGATGAAAGATTAAAGATTGCTAAACAACTTGAAAAATGGGGCGTAGACATTATTGAAGCAGGTTTCCCCGCTTCTAGTTCTGGTAGTTTCAAATCAGTTGAAGCTATTGCTAAAACATTAACTACTACCGCTGTCTGTGGCTTAGCACGTTGTGTAAAAAAAGACATAGATGCAGTATACGAATCAACTAAAGCAGCAGCTAAACCTAGGATTCATGTATTTATTGCAACAAGCCCTATCCATCGTGATTCAAAACTAATGATGTCAAAAGAAGAAGTATTAGCATCTATTAAGGAGCATGTTTCTTATGCTAAACAATATTTTGATGTTGTTCAGTTTTCACCAGAAGATGCAACAAGAACGGAATTACCATTTTTAATTGAATGTGTTCAAACAGCTGTTGATGCAGGCGCTAGTGTAATTAACATCCCTGATACTGTAGGTTTTAGCTATCCTAAAGAATATGGTGAAATTTTCAAAACGTTACAAGAATCTGTTCATGCTGATCATGATGTGATTTATAGCGCACATTGTCACGATGATTTAGGCCTAGCAGTAGCAAATAGTATGGCAGCAATAGAGAATGGCGCAAAACGTATTGAAGGCACGCTTAATGGTATTGGCGAACGTGCTGGTAATACAGCTTTAGAAGAAGTTGCACTGGGCCTTTATGTTAGACAAGATCATTATGATAATCAAACTCAAATTAATTTAGAAGAAACAAAACAAACATCTGATTTAATTGCTCGATTCGCAGGTATTCGAGTCCCAAGAAACAAAGCCATTGTTGGACAAAACGCATTTAGTCATGAATCAGGTATACACCAAGATGGCGTTCTTAAAAATCCAGAAACTTATGAAATTATGACACCTCAACTTGTCGGAGTTAAAACAACAGAATTACCACTTGGTAAACTTTCTGGTAAGCACGCTTTTGCAGAAAAACTAACTGCCCTAGGTTACGATGTTGATCCTGAAGAACAAAAAACTTTATTCAAACAATTTAAAACGGTCGCTGATAAGAAAAAAGCAGTAACTGATCGTGACATCCATGCTTTAATTCAAGGTACGGAACATGAACAAAATGCAATTTATAAAGTAGAGACACTTCAATTACAATTTGTTTCTAATGGTTTACAAAGTGCTGTCGTTGTAATTAAAGATATAGACGGTAATACGTACCAAGATTCAAGTATTGGAACAGGCTCCATTGTTTCTGTATACAACGCTGTTGATCGTATCTTTGATCGTAAAACAGAACTTATTGAATATCGCATAGACTCTGTTACTGAAGGCACAGATGCTCAAGCTGAAGTACATGTTCAGATTAAGATAGATGATCAAATTGTTACTGGTGTAGGTATTGACCACGATATCTTACTCGCTTCTTGTAAATCATATGTTGAAGCGCATGCGAAATATGTAGCTAATACAAAAGTGGAAGAAGGTATTCATTCATGAGTTATAAGATTGTAGCCCTTCCTGGAGACGGAATTGGACCAGAAATATTAAATGGTTCATTAGAAATATTACAACAGCTAAGTAAAGAATTTCATTTTGAATATGAATTAGAATCACATGACTTTGGTGGTATTGCTATAGATAATCATGGCAAACCACTTCCAGATTCCACATTAAATGCTTGTAAAAATGCAGACGCAATCCTATTAGGTGCTGTGGGGGGACCCAAGTGGACAGATCCAAATAATAGACCAGAACAAGGTTTACTTGGCATTCGTAAAGCTTTGGGTCTGTTTGCAAATATACGCCCCACTACAGTTACAAATGGCACAAGCCATTTATCCCCTATTAAAGAAGAACGTGTCGCAAATACAGATTTTATTTTAGTAAGAGAATTAACCGGTGGCATCTATTTTGGTGAACCAAAACAATTAAGTGAAAACGACGCACTGGATTCCTTGACTTATACTAGAGATGAAATCGAAAGAATTGCTAGAGTTGGTTTTGAATTAGCTCAAAAGCGTCATAAAAAGTTAACTTCAGTTGATAAAGAAAATGTACTTTCATCTAGTAAATTATGGCGAAATGTAATAAATGAAGTATCTCAATCATATCCTGATGTTGAGGTAAACCATTTACTCGTCGATGCTTGTGCCATGCACTTAATAACAAATCCATCACAATTTGATGTCATTGTGACAGAAAATTTATTTGGCGATATTTTAAGTGACGAAGCTTCAGTCATTCCTGGTTCTTTGGGATTATCACCTTCAGCAAGCTTTAGCGAACAAGGTCCAAGACTATATGAACCTATTCATGGTTCAGCTCCAGATATTGCAAATCAAGATATTGCCAATCCTTTTGGCATGTTACTATCCGTGGCAATGTGTCTTAGAGAAAGTCTAAATGAAGACAAAGCAGCAGATAAATTAGAAAATGTTATATATCAATTAATAAAAGAAGGAAAAACAACCCGTGATCTCAATGGTAATTATCTTACATCAGAAATTTTTAATTACGTCAAAGAAAATCTTTAAAAAGGAGGAGATGTCATATGGGTAAAACACTATTTGATAAAGTTTGGAACAAGCATGTCTTAACTGGTAAAGAAGGTGACCCACAATTATTATATATTGACCTACATCTAATACATGAAGTCACATCTCCTCAAGCTTTTGAAGGATTAAGACTACAAAATAGACAATTGCGTAGACCTGATTTAACCTATGCAACACTTGATCATAACGTGCCAACGGTCGATATTTTCAATATTAAAGATGAAATTGCAAACAAACAAATCACAACTTTACAAAAAAATGCAAAGGCCTTTGGTGTTCATATTTTTGATATGGGATCCGATGAACAAGGTATCGTTCATATGGTTGGCCCAGAAACAGGATTGACTCAACCAGGAAAAACCATCGTCTGCGGTGACTCACATACTGCGACTCATGGTGCTTTTGGTGCAATCGCTTTTGGTATTGGTACAAGTGAAGTTGAACACGTTTTTGCAACACAATCACTTTGGCAAACTAAACCTAAAAATTTAAAAATTGAAGTAAATGGTAAATTACCTACAGGTGTTTACGCAAAAGATATTATTTTGCATCTTATCAATCAACATGGTGTTGATTTCGGTACTGGTTATGCTCTAGAATTTTCTGGTGAAACAATTCGCAGTTTATCCATGGAAGCGAGAATGACAATTTGCAATATGGCTATAGAAGCTGGTGCAAAATACGGTATGATGGCTCCAGATGAAACAACTTTTGAGTATGTTAAAGGACGTCCTTATGCTACAAATTATAAATATGATATTGATGCATGGCGCGAACTATATACTGATGAAGATGCAGAATTTGATAGAGTGATCACATTAGATGTAACTGATCTAGAACCTCAAGTAACTTGGGGTACAAATCCTGAAATGGGTGTAAGTTTTAATACGCCCTTCCCTGAAATACAAAATGTAAATGATGAACGTGCTTATAATTACATGGGCCTTCAACCTGGTCAAAAAGCTGAGGACATAGACTTAGGTTATGTATTCTTAGGTTCTTGTACTAATGCTCGCCTTTCTGACTTGGTTGAAGCAAGTCACGTCGTTAAAGGGAATAAAGTACACCCAAACATTACTGCAATTGTTGTACCAGGTTCACGTACAGTTAAGATAGAAGCTGAAAAATTAGGTCTTGATAAAATATTTAAAGACGCTGGTTTTGATTGGAGAGAGCCTGGATGCTCCATGTGCCTAGGAATGAATCCAGACCAAGTGCCTAATGGTGTACATTGTGCTTCTACGAGTAACCGTAACTTTGAAGGACGACAAGGTAAAGGCGCTCGTACTCATTTAGTATCACCTGCAATGGCAGCAGCTGCTGCTATTAATGGAAAATTTGTAGATGTTAGAAAGGTGGTTGTATAAAATGGAAATCAAACCAATCACAACATACACTGGTAAAGTCGTACCACTTTTTAATGACAATATTGATACCGATCAAATTATTCCAAAAGTACATTTAAAACGTATTTCTAAGTCAGGTTTTGGACCTTTTGCATTTGATGAATGGCGCTATTTAGATGATGGTTCTGATAACCCGGATTTTAATCCTAATAAACCAGAATATAAAGATGCTTCAATTTTAATTACTGGTGAAAATTTTGGATGTGGATCCAGTCGTGAACATGCGGCATGGGCTATTAAAGACTATGGTTTTGACATTATTATCGCCGGTAGCTATAGTGATATTTTTTATATGAATTGTACTAAAAATGCAATGTTGCCTATTGTATTAGACAAAGAAGCAAGAGAGTATCTAGCAGATGCTGGAGAGATTACAATAGATTTACCAAATCAAACTGTTTCGACAAAAGATAAATCATTTGATTTTCAAATTGATGAAACATGGAAGAAAAAACTCGTCAATGGACTTGATGATATTGATATCACTTTACAGTTTGAAGATGCAATAAAAAATTACGAAGCAGCAAAAACATACTAATTAATACAAAAAGGGTGAAACTAATGACTGTAAAAACAACAGTTTCTTCAAAGGATATAGATGAAGCTTATTTACAATTAAAAGATATAGTTAAAGAGACACCATTACAAAAAGATCACTATTTATCACAAAAATATGATTGTAAGGTTTATTTAAAACGTGAAGATTTGCAATGGGTTAGGTCATTTAAACTCAGAGGTGCATATAACGCGATTATTGCTTTAGATGAAGCTGATCGTCAAAACGGTATCACGTGTGCAAGTGCGGGTAATCATGCACAAGGCGTAGCTTATACAGCTAGTAAATTAAACTTGAATGCTGTCATATTTATGCCAGTAACTACCCCACTTCAAAAAATTAACCAAGTGAAATTCTTTGGTGGCGACAATACTGAAGTCGTATTAACTGGTGATACTTTTGACGACTGCCTTAAAGAAGCCCTTGTTTATACTGAAGAAAATAAAATGAACTTTATTGACCCTTTTAATAATATTTATACTATTGCTGGTCAAGGCACATTAGCTAAAGAAATACTTGAACAATCTAAAGATAACGACATTCAATTCGATTATTTATTTGCTGCAATCGGTGGTGGCGGTTTAATTTCTGGAGTTGGTACTTATTTCAAAACGCATTCTCCAGAAACTTCAATTATAGGTGTTGAGCCTGCGGGTGCAGCAAGTATGTATACTTCAGTAGTATTGGAAAATCAACTAGTTACTTTACCAGATATTGATAAATTTGTAGATGGCGCATCTGTAGCGCGTGTTGGACAAATTACTTTTGATATTTCTAAAGATATCGTTGATGATTATATCCAAGTACATGAGGGTGCTGTTTGTTCAACTATTTTAGATATGTACTCTAAACAAGCTATTATTGCTGAACCTGCGGGTGCATTAAGTATAGCTGCACTTGATCAATATCAAGCAGAAATCAAAGGAAAAACTGTTGTCTGTGTCGTTAGTGGTGGCAATAATGATATTAATCGTATGAAGGAAATTGAAGAACGTTCATTATTATTTGAAGAGATGAAGCATTACTTCATCCTAAATTTCCCGCAACGTCCAGGCGCATTAAGAGAATTTGTTAACGAAGTACTTGGTCCTAAAGATGATATTACGAAATTTGAATATCTCAAAAAATCTTCCCAAAATACTGGAACTGTAATTATAGGTATTCAGTTGAATAATCATAAAGATTTGGGACATTTAAAAGCAAATGTCGATGAATTTGATAAATCAAATATTTATATTAACGAAAATAAAATGTTATATTCATTGCTGATTTAAGCATTATAAGAGGCCTAATCCTTACTATATAGGGTTAGGCCTCTTTATATTTAAAATTATTTTGCAATTTTGATCGTACATTACTTGTTAGGTGTATGTTTGCTCCTGTAGTCGCACTCATTCTATTTACTGCAGTAAGTACGTTCATATATAGAGTGTCTTTCCAATTTATTGGATTTAGTTATTCTTACATACGAGTTTTGACTCGTATGTTCATTTAATCAATACCGCTTGTAAGCTCGCTTCGTCTTTTGCTCAGTTCGTCAGTTTCAAACGCTTTCTCATAATAGCTTGTTTTAGGCTTTTCAGTTCTTCGAACTGGAGAAGTTAAGCCTTTTTTGACATAAAAAAAGAGACCTCTCGGTCTCGGCTCATCGCATCCTATTAATGCTGCCTGGCAACGTCCTACTCTTGCGGAACGTAAGTCGGCTACCATCAGCGCTAAGGAGCTTTTCCTATCATGAGGCAAGCGCTCGCATCTTTTCTCACTTTCACGCTTTCCTATAAAGAATAACTTTCCAATTTATTGGATTTAGTTATTCTTACATACGAGTTTTGACTCGTATGTTCATTTAATCAACACTGCTTGTAAGCTCGCTTCGTCTTTTGCTCAGTTCGTCAGCTTCAAACGCTTTCTCATAATAGCTTATTTTAGGCTTTTCAGTTCTTCGAACTGGAGAAGTTAAGCCTTTTTTGACATAAAAAAAGAGACCTCTCGGTCTCGGCTCATCGCATCCTATTAATGCTGCCTGGCAACGTCCTACTCTTGCGGAACGTAAGTCCGACTACCATCGGCGCTAAGGAGCTTAACTTCTGTGTTCGGCATGGGAACAGGTGTGACCTCCTTGCCATTGTCACCAGACAATGAAATGTATAAAATTATACATTCAAAACTAGATAGTAAGTAAAATATGATTCAACCAAACAAAACATTTAAAATTTGATTAAGTCTTCGATCGATTAGTATTCGTCAGCTGCACATATCGCTATGCTTCCACCTCGAACCTATTAACCTCATCATCTTTGAGGGATCTTATAACCGAAGTTGGGAAATCTCATCTTGAGGGGGGCTTCATGCTTAGATGCTTTCAGCACTTATCCCGTCCATACATAGCTACCCAGCGATGCCGTTGGCACGACAACTGGTACACCAGAGGTATGTCCATCCCGGTCCTCTCGTACTAAGGACAGCTCCTCTCAAATTTCCTACGCCCACGACGGATAGGGACCGAACTGTCTCACGACGTTCTGAACCCAGCTCGCGTACCGCTTTAATGGGCGAACAGCCCAACCCTTGGGACCGACTACAGCCCCAGGATGCGATGAGCCGACATCGAGGTGCCAAACCTCCCCGTCGATGTGAACTCTTGGGGGAGATAAGCCTGTTATCCCCGGGGTAGCTTTTATCCGTTGAGCGATGGCCCTTCCATGCGGAACCACCGGATCACTAAGTCCGTCTTTCGACCCTGCTCGACTTGTAAGTCTCGCAGTCAAGCTTCCTTATGCCTTTACACTCTATGAATGATTTCCAACCATTCTGAGGAAACCTTTGAGCGCCTCCGTTACTCTTTAGGAGGCGACCGCCCCAGTCAAACTGCCCATCTGACACTGTCTCCCACCATGATAAATGGTGCGGGTTAGAAATCCAACACAGCGAGGGTAGTATCCCACCAACGCCTCCACGTAAGCTAGCGCTCACGTATCTCAGGCTCCTACCTATCCTGTACAAGCTGTGCCGAATTTCAATATCAGACTACAGTAAAGCTCCACGGGGTCTTTCCGTCCTGTCGCGGGTAACCTGCATCTTCACAGGTACTATGATTTCACCGAGTCTCTCGTTGAGACAGTGCCCAAATCGTTACGCCTTTCGTGCGGGTCGGAACTTACCCGACAAGGAATTTCGCTACCTTAGGACCGTTATAGTTACGGCCGCCGTTTACTGGGGCTTCGATTCGTAGCTTCGCAGAAGCTAACCACTCCTCTTAACCTTCCAGCACCGGGCAGGCGTCAGCCCCTATACATCACCTTACGGTTTAGCAGAGACCTGTGTTTTTGATAAACAGTCGCTTGGGCCTATTCACTGCGGCTCTCCTGGGCGTTAACCCTAAAGAGCACCCCTTCTCCCGAAGTTACGGGGTCATTTTGCCGAGTTCCTTAACGAGAGTTCGCTCGCTCACCTTAGAATTCTCATCTTGACTACCTGTGTCGGTTTGCGGTACGGGCACCACAATTCTAGCTAGAGGCTTTTCTTGGCAGTGTGAAATCAACGACTCGAGGAAACAATTTCCTCTCCCCATCACAGCTCAATCTTAAGAGTGCCGGATTTGCCTAACACTCAATCTCACTGCTTGGACGTACAATCCAATCGTACGCTTCGCCTATCCTACTGCGTCCCCCCATCGCTTAAAACGAATAATGGTGGTACAGGAATATCAACCTGTTATCCATCGCCTACGCCTATCGGCCTCAGCTTAGGACCCGACTAACCCAGAGCGGACGAGCCTTCCTCTGGAAACCTTAGTCAATCGGTGGACGGGATTCTCACCCGTCTTTCGCTACTCACACCGGCATTCTCACTTCTAAGCGCTCCACATGTCCTTGCGATCATGCTTCAACGCCCTTAGAACGCTCTCCTACCATTGTCCTTACGGACAATCCACAGCTTCGGTAATATGTTTAGCCCCGGTACATTTTCGGCGCAGTGTCACTCGACTAGTGAGCTATTACGCACTCTTTAAATGATGGCTGCTTCTAAGCCAACATCCTAGTTGTCTGGGCAACGCCACATCCTTTTCCACTTAACATATATTTTGGGACCTTAGCTGGTGGTCTGGGCTGTTTCCCTTTCGAACACGGACCTTATCACCCGCGTTCTGACTCCCAAGTTAAATTGATTGGCATTCGGAGTTTGTCTGAATTCGGTAACCCGATAAGGGCCCCTCGTCCAAACAGTGCTCTACCTCCAATAATCATCACTTGAGGCTAGCCCTAAAGCTATTTCGGAGAGAACCAGCTATCTCCAGGTTCGATTGGAATTTCTCCGCTACCCACAACTCATCCGCTCACTTTTCAACGTAAGTCGGTTCGGTCCTCCATTCAGTGTTACCTGAACTTCAACCTGGTCATGGGTAGATCACCTGGTTTCGGGTCTACGACCAAATACTCAACGCCCTATTCAGACTCGCTTTCGCTACGGCTCCACATTCACTGCTTAACCTTGCATCAAATCGTAACTCGCCGGTTCATTCTACAAAAGGCACGCCATCACCCATTAACGGGCTCTGACTACTTGTAAGCACACGGTTTCAAGTTCTATTTCACTCCCCTTCCGGGGTACTTTTCACCTTTCCCTCACGGTACTGGTTCACTATCGGTCACTAGAGAGTATTTAGCCTTGGGAGATGGTCCTCCCAGATTCCGACGGAATTTCTCGTGTTCCGTCGTACTCAGGATCCACTCAAGAGTGAACAAACTTTCGACTACAGGATTATTACCTTCTTTGATTCATCTTTCCAGATGATTCGTCTAGTCTGTTCTTTTGTAACTCCGTATAGAGTGTCCTACAACCCCAACAAGCAAGCTCGTTGGTTTGGGCTCTTCCCGTTTCGCTCGCCGCTACTCAGGGAATCGATTTTTCTTTCTCTTCCTGCGGGTACTAAGATGTTTCAGTTCTCCGCGTCTGCCTTCAGATATGCTATGTATTCACATATCGATAACACGACATAACTCGTGCTGGGTTTCCCCATTAGGAAATCTCTGGATCAAAGCTTACTTACAGCTCCCCAAAGCATATCGTCGTTAGTAACGTCCTTCGTCGGCTTCTAGTGCCAAGGCATCCACCGTGCGCCCTTAATAACTTAATCTTTTTTGACTTTCAACACGAACAAGTCGGTTGAAAACCCAAAATGTTATTAATCTGTGAGTGTTCTTTCGAACACTAGCGATTATTTCTTTTTGAATTCAAAGCTTGTTAAAAAACTCTAATTCACTCGGTTTTGCTTGGTAAAATCATAAATTTTACTTACTTATCTAGTTTTCAATGTACAAAATAATGCAATGAATACTCCAATGAGCATTCAAAACTGAATACAATATGTCAATGTTATTCCTGCATCTTCGTAAGAAGATGTTCCGAATATATCCTTAGAAAGGAGGTGATCCAGCCGCACCTTCCGATACGGCTACCTTGTTACGACTTCACCCCAATCATTTGTCCCACCTTCGACGGCTAGCTCCATAAATGGTTACTCCACCGGCTTCGGGTGTTACAAACTCTCGTGGTGTGACGGGCGGTGTGTACAAGACCCGGGAACGTATTCACCGTAGCATGCTGATCTACGATTACTAGCGATTCCAGCTTCATGTAGTCGAGTTGCAGACTACAATCCGAACTGAGAACAACTTTATGGGATTTGCATGACCTCGCGGTTTAGCTGCCCTTTGTATTGTCCATTGTAGCACGTGTGTAGCCCAAATCATAAGGGGCATGATGATTTGACGTCATCCCCACCTTCCTCCGGTTTGTCACCGGCAGTCAACCTAGAGTGCCCAACTTAATGATGGCAACTAAGCTTAAGGGTTGCGCTCGTTGCGGGACTTAACCCAACATCTCACGACACGAGCTGACGACAACCATGCACCACCTGTCACTTTGTCCCCCGAAGGGGAAGGCTCTATCTCTAGAGTTTTCAAAGGATGTCAAGATTTGGTAAGGTTCTTCGCGTTGCTTCGAATTAAACCACATGCTCCACCGCTTGTGCGGGTCCCCGTCAATTCCTTTGAGTTTCAACCTTGCGGTCGTACTCCCCAGGCGGAGTGCTTAATGCGTTAGCTGCAGCACTAAGGGGCGGAAACCCCCTAACACTTAGCACTCATCGTTTACGGCGTGGACTACCAGGGTATCTAATCCTGTTTGATCCCCACGCTTTCGCACATCAGCGTCAGTTACAGACCAGAAAGTCGCCTTCGCCACTGGTGTTCCTCCATATCTCTGCGCATTTCACCGCTACACATGGAATTCCACTTTCCTCTTCTGCACTCAAGTTTCCCAGTTTCCAATGACCCTCCACGGTTGAGCCGTGGGCTTTCACATCAGACTTAAGAAACCGCCTACGCGCGCTTTACGCCCAATAATTCCGGATAACGCTTGCCACCTACGTATTACCGCGGCTGCTGGCACGTAGTTAGCCGTGGCTTTCTGATTAGGTACCGTCAAGACGTGCACAGTTACTTACACGTTTGTTCTTCCCTAATAACAGAGTTTTACGAGCCGAAACCCTTCATCACTCACGCGGCGTTGCTCCGTCAGGCTTTCGCCCATTGCGGAAGATTCCCTACTGCTGCCTCCCGTAGGAGTCTGGACCGTGTCTCAGTTCCAGTGTGGCCGATCACCCTCTCAGGTCGGCTACGTATCGTCGCCTTGGTAAGCCGTTACCTTACCAACTAGCTAATACGGCGCGGGTCCATCTATAAGTGATAGCAAAACCATCTTTCACTTTAGAACTATGCGGTTCCAAATGTTATCCGGTATTAGCTCCGGTTTCCCGAAGTTATCCCAGTCTTATAGGTAGGTTACCCACGTGTTACTCACCCGTCCGCCGCTAACGTCAAAGGAGCAAGCTCCTTATCTGTTCGCTCGACTTGCATGTATTAGGCACGCCGCCAGCGTTCATCCTGAGCCAGGATCAAACTCTCCATAAATGAATTATGATGTTTGATTAGCTCATAAAATACTAATTTGTGTTATTTCTAACACTTGTTTTGAACCAACAATTTAATGTTGCGTTCGGAATTAACGTTGACATATTGCAATTCAGTTTTCAATGTTCATTTAAATTTCTATTGGAGCGGGTGATGGGAATCGAACCCACAACATCAGCTTGGAAGGCTGAGGTTTTGCCATTAAACTACACCCGCATATTTATTCATTAAAGGTATTTGATGCGGCCGAGAGGATTTGAACCTCCACGGGAATACTCCCACTAGGCCCTCAACCTAGCGCGTCTGCCGTTCCGCCACGGCCGCTTAGCCAAACGGTTAATTTGTTTCTCGTTCATTAAGTAACAAATAACATTGTAATATATTCTTAATCATTTGTCAACAACTTTTTAAATTGTATTTAACAAAATTAATGTTTCCTTAACCAAAGTTGCTATTAATTTCGCAACGTTTAATATCATATAATATATTTCGCTCATCGTCAATGAATAAACAAAACTAAAAAGAGTAAATTAACAAGATTAATTAATTAAACTTTCTAATTTGGTGAAAGTACACACAAAATACTCTATTTTTTCCTTAATCATTGCTAAAAATCTTCCATAAAATACATTCTATATATAAATAATGAACGCCTATCGACTAAATTATCGATAGGCGTTCATTATTTATAAGTATATTAGTTGTTTAATTCTTTCAGTTTTCCATTACATTTTCCACAAACCATTTTATTTGTATCGACTTTTCTTATTCTTGGAAATCTAGACGCACATTTTTGACATTGATATATATAATTAACTCGATCTTCATATTTTTCAATTGCAGAACAAAATCTAGGCGCACCTGTTTGTTGGCACAGACGTTTAAAATCTTTATCTTTATGTTGGTATCCTTTCTTCTGTAAGTGCAAATGATAATGACATAATTCGTGCTTAATAATATCAATGATAGCTGATTCACCAAACTTAGCAAATTGCTTTTCATTCACTTCTATATTGTGTGAACTTAATAAATAGCGACCACCAGTCGTTCTTAAACGCTTATTGAAATATGCTTTATGTTTAAATGGCATTTTAAAATACTTTAACGAGATTGTCTCTGTTAATTTTTGTAATGCACTGTTATCCATTTGGATCAATCATTGTTAATGATACTTTACCTTTTTTATCATCAATATCTAATATCCATACATCTACAATATCACCAACACTTACAATATCCATTGGGTTTTTAACAAACTTCTTAGCAAGCTTTGATACGTGTACGAGTCCATCTTGTTTTACCCCAATATCTACAAATGCACCAAAATCAACCACGTTCCTTACAGTCCCACTAAGTTTCATGTTTTTAGTTAAGTCTTCAATAGATAGTACATCAGATTTTAAAATAGGAGTTTCGAATTCATCTCTTGGATCTCTATTAGGTGCAATCAATGAGTTAATAATATCTTCAAGTGTCGGTTGACCAATATTTAACTTTTCTGCCATTGCTACAATATCAATTTTGTTCAAGGCAAGTTTAAGTTTTTCCATTCCTAAATCATGTGTAGTCATTTCAATTTCAGTTAATAATTGATTTGCTACATTATAACTTTCTGGATGAATCGAAGTATTGTCTAAGGGTTCTTTACCACCTACGATTCTCATAAATCCAATACTTTGTTCAAATGTTTTCGCACCTAATCTTTTAACTTTAGCAATTTCTTTATTATGCGTTATAGCACCATTCTCTTCTCTATAATCTATAATATTTTGTGCAATTGTGGGCGTTAAACCTGATACATATTGTAGTAATGAACGTGAAGCAGTATTCACATCAACCCCCACTTGGTTAACCGCAGTTTCAACAACAAATGACAATGCACCTTCTAATGACTTTTGGTTAACATCATGTTGATATTGACCAACGCCGATAGATTTTGGATCTATTTTCACTAATTCACTCAATGGATCTTGTACTCTTCTACCTATCGAAACAGCACTACGCTCCTCAACTTGAAAATCTGGGAATTCATTTCTTGCCACTTCCGATGCAGAGTATACAGATGCCCCCGCTTCATTAACAATGATAAATTGAACGTTTAATTGGTGTTCTTGTATCATTGAAGCAACAAATTGTTCAGTTTCACGGCTCGCTGTACCATTACCGATAGCTATTAATTCGACATCATATGTTTTAACGAAGTCCACAAATATTTTTTCAGCATCTTCTTTTTTATTTACTGGAGGATGAGGATACATGACTCCTTTAGCTACAAATGTACCAAATGGATTAATGACTGCAAGTTTACAACCTGTTCTAAAAGCGGGATCAACACCAAGTATTTGCTTTCCTTTCATAGGTGGTTGTAATAACAAGTTTCTCAAATTTTCACTAAATACATCGATTGCATGATTTTCAGCTTTTTCAGTTAAATCACTTCTTATTTCTCTTTCGATCGATGGCATGATTAATCTTTTCAAACTATCTTTAATAGCATCTATAATGACATAGGTACCATTATGTTCAGATGATATTTCTTTGCTTCTAATAAAATTTTCTATCCCTTGTATATCCATTTCTATTTTAACTGATAAAACCTTTTCTTTTTCACCACGATTAACTGCAAGCACTCGATGATTGGCGATTTTTTTAATCGGTTCGGTATAATCATAATACATAGAAAAAATTTCTTTCTCATCTTCTGCATGCTTTTTCTTTTGCGTTATAATATTGCCCTGTTGAAATGTATCTTTAAGTATTTTACTTCTATATATAGGTTTATCTGAAACAATTTCTGCAATGATATCTTGAGCGCCTTTGATTGCATCTTCTACACTTGTGACTTCATCGTTAATAAATTGTTGTGCTTTCGTTTCAACAGATGTGTCTATATTTGTTTGTTGTAACCATTGCGCAAATGGCTCTAATCCTTTTCGTTTTGCCTCAGTTGCTCTTGTTTTCTTTTTCTGTTTGAACGGTCTGTATAAATCTTCTACTCTTTGTAATTTTTTTTGTTTTAAAATATCACTTTTCAAATCCGAAGTTAATAAGCCTTGTTCTTCGATATTATTAATAACTTCTTCTTTTCTCTTCTGTAGATTTACCATATATTGATATTCATCATCAATTTGTTTAATTTCTACTTCATCCAAACCACCTGTTTGCTCTTTTCTATAACGAGCTATAAAGGGTACTGTATTTTTATCTTCTAATAAAGATAAAACAGCATTAATTTGCTTGGTTGTGAAGCTATATTTATCTCTGATTGATTGAATTAAATTACTATCCATGAAATCCTCCGCTTATCATTATGTAATATTATTTTGTTAATAAATACATTTTAACATATCTGTATCACATGACTCTCTCAGAATCATCAATACAATTAAAAAGCAGATTCCATAAAATTCGAAATCTGCCTTGTCTATATATTCAATTTATTTATTTGCTGCTTCCTGTAATTTCTTAATCGCTGTTCTCTGCAATCTTGATACATGCATTTGACTTAAGCCAATTCGTTCTCCTGTTTCTTTTTGGCTTAAACCTTCAATAAAAGTACATTGAATAATTTGTCTTTCTCGTTCTGAAAGTATTGGAAGTATTTTTTCCAATATCATCCTTTTTTCTGTTAAATCATAATTATCATCTTGTTGACCCATGATATCTAGTAAAGTTACAGTCGAACCGTCTTTATCTGCTTCAATAGAATGATCTACGCTCAACGCATTGTAGCTTTGACCCATTTCCATTGCTTCAAGCACATCTTCTTCATTCACTTCTAATCGATCTGCAATTTCAGTAATAGAAGGTGAACGTTCGAGTTCATTTGTTAATTCATCTGTAACTTTCTTAATTCGTGGTCCAATTTCTTTGATTCTTCTAGGTACATGAACACTCCATGTTTTATCACGCAAATAGCGTTTAATCTCACCAATTACAGTTGGTACTAAAAAGGCTTCAAACTTTCTATCAAAGGACAAGTCAAATCGATTGATTGCACCGATTAAACCAACCAACCTGAACGAGGTCTTCGTGATGAGATTGACCTTTAGAATATTTATATGCCAAGGATTCGATTAACTTTCTATAATGTCTTACAAGTTGATCTTGTGCATCTGTATTTTCATTGTTTTGATGCTGCATAATCCATTGGTTTATTTGTTCAGGTGATACATCATTAACTGATTTCGACTCTCTCGCCATTATTTCGCACCTGCTCTTTTTTAATATACTTTATCATACTGATTGTCACACCTGATTGTTTATCAACTGTAACCTCATCCATTAAAGATTCAATTAAAAACAGACCCAAACCGCCTTCTCTAAGGAAGTCTATGTTTTCATTTTCTTTATATGGTCCTAATTTTGCTTTTGTTTCTTCATAATCGAAACTATCACCTTGATCAGAAATAATAATTTTAATTTTATCATCGAAGATTTCGAAGCAAAGATTAATCATCCCCACTTGATTGTAATCATCTTTATAAGCGTGTTTCACTGCATTAGTCACTGCTTCGCTGACAGCAATTTTAGCATCTTCTATATCATCATATGACGCACCTGCTCTTGAAAATACACCGGATAATGTCAAACGAATTAAACTTACATATTCTGCGGATGCTGGTAAACGCATTTCTATATAATCTTGTTTAAATTGCATGTTATTCGACCTCCGTTCCTTCATTAACATGCATCAAATCTTTTAATCCAGTTATATCAAAAAGACGACTTATTCGATCTGAAACACCTAATATATATAATTCTTTATCGTTTTGGTTTAATGCTTTTAATGTACCTACAAATAAACCTAATCCTGTTGAATCCATGTAACTCACATTTTCTAAATTCACATAGATATCGTGTGTTCCCTCTTGTCTCATTGGAACTAAGACTTCTTCTAATTCAGGAACTGTATATACATCCAGTTCACCGCCAACTTTCACCTCATAATGTGAATCATGAGTTACAGTCTCAATATTAAGCTTCATAACATTACACTCCTAATTATAGTCTCATTAATAACATTTATACCCTTAAATTTAAATTTTAAATCTAAACACTAAAAACTAATTTACTCTTTTAATGATTAATATCGTTAAATCATCTCTTTTATCTGGGTTTTGTATTTTTAATATGGCTTCATATAATAATTGCACAATATCTTGAGGGTGCATATGTTTATATTTATGAATCATATCTAATAAATGTTGTTTGTCTAAAAAGTCGCCCGCTTCATTTCTGACTTCAGTTACGCCATCTGTAAAAATAATAACTAAATCATCTAAATAAATAGGTATTTCTTGTTGCTTATAACGTGTTTGTTGACTCACACCAAGTACTCTTCCTCGAACTCCCATTTCCTCAAATGTTTCTGTTTCAGCTCGATAAATATAACCTGGTTCATGGCCTGCAGAACTACAATATAATAAATGATTTAATTCTTCATATAAGCCATAAAACATTGTTACGAACATATTTTGATTCACATTTTTTTCAACAACTCGGTTCAGTCGTTTTAAACCATCACTTGGTAATTGTGAATGACCATATGAATCCATTCCAAATTTAATCATACTCATAGCTAATGCAGCTGGGATACCTGTGCCAATGACATCCGCAACAGCGAAACTCATCGTGCCATCTTTATGATCAATTAAGTTAAAATAATCACCGCTTACTTTTTGCGCTGCAACTGAAATGACACCGATTTGTATACTATCAAATTGAGGTATATCTGTTTTTAACATGGTTTGCTGCAGACGTGAAGCTAAATCTATTTCTTTATCGTGATACTGTAATCTGTCCACTAATTGTTTATAGTCTCTATAACTGTAACCAAACCCTTTAACAATTTCTTTTAACACATTAAAGGTTTTCAAAATTTGTGCTTCACTTAAATTTTGACCTTTTATATAATCTTTATGTATTTGAACGATATCTTCGGGCAAAATATCTTTTTTTATAACTTCTTCAGTAAAACCTTCACACTTCTTTATTAAATCGCTTGTATCAATCGTGTGTAAGCTTTCATCAATTAGCGCTTTATATTGATTTTTGAATTCTTTCACGCAGTAATTCCTCCTCAAAATGCAAATATAAATCGCATACATTGAATGCAACATATTCAAATGTTCTGTATGTATGTCAATCGCTCCATTGAATAAAACAACTTTAATTGTTAAATATTCATGCATCTTTTATTAAATGTACTTTAGATACTTAAAAAAGCTTTAGGAAACCCTAAAGCTTTTAAATTAGACATCTTATTCAAAGGTCACTACCATTTATTAAAAGCAATCTTGGTTAAAATTGATTAATTCATTAATAAATGATTATTGCATGTTATAGAGAATCAATGTCTATAATTCACTATTTTATTAACTTATTAGGTAAACCTTTGAAAATCAGGCTTTGTGACTCCTAATAGTATGTAATCCTAAACTAATATCAATGGCATTATTAACTTCTTTCATTTTTTTATCAGAAAGATAAGTTAATTTTTCTTTCAGCCTATTTTTATCTAAAGTTCTAATCTGCTCTAGCAATATAACAGAATCTTTATCTAATTTATATTTACTTTTTTCTATTTCTACATGTGTAGGTATTTTAGCTTTATTTATCCTACCAGTAATTGCGGCTACAATTACGGTAGGACTATATTTATTACCAGTATCGTTTTGTATAATTACGACAGGTCTTATTCCCCCTTGTTCAGACCCCTGGACTGGTGATAAATCAGCTAAATAAACGTCACCACGTCTCATCATTCATTATTATTCTTGGAGCTAATATATACTTCGTTGCAATCACAAGCTTCACATTCAAACGGAAATGCTTCTGCTGCGAGGGAGAGGTTCAAATCAGCCATTTGAGAATAGCCTTCTTTTAAAAGTTGTTCTATATTATGAATTCTACTTTGGTTGAAACTTGCCATGAATAAAGACCTCCATGTAACTAAAATATAAATCTTCGAGATTGGTTGTTAGATACATGATAACAAATTTTACAAACAGTGACTATACTATTTTAGTAATTCATTGCGAATTTCTAGGTCTTTAGAACTATGGTAAACACGTGGTAGTCTTCTACTCAAGCGACATAACACTTCATAATTTATGGTTTGTTGCTGATGCGCCAGCGCTTCGGCTGATTGTGGGGTATCGCTGTGATGATCCATTATGATTACTTTATCCCCAACTTGAATCTCATCAGGAATTTTAATAATTGTTTGATCCATGCACACTTTTCCTATGACTTCACATTGTTTGCCATTCACATTCACTGAGAAACCTTTCATCATTCTAGGATAACCATCCGCATAACCTACTGGAATGACACCAATTTTAGTTTTTTCGTCAGCCGTATATACACTACCATAACTGACTGATTCACCTGCATGAAGTAATTTCGTCTGTACAATTTCACTTATCCACTGTGCACTTGGTTTTAAATGCACTTTCACATTTGATTTAACATAAGCGGATGGATAATAGCCATATAGGGAAATACCTACTCTAACTGCGTTACAAAATTGTGTGTCTTTCATCAAAGCACCAGCAGAATTTTGTGAATGTATATAATCTGGTTTATCGGCTTGTCCAACGATTTCTTCAAACATTGTTTGTTGGCGGTTCATTGAGTCGCCAGGTTCATCTGCACATGCGAAATGCGTAAATACACCTTCAAATATTAAATGGCTATGGCCATTAATAAGCTCTATGACTTCTTTGTATTCTTCTGCTGTCTTCATACCTAATCTACCCATACCCGTGTCTAATTTTACGTGTATCCATAAATCTTTTTCATTTGATTCTGGAATTTCTTTCACGGCTTCTACTAGCCATGATTTTGATGGTACAGTGATTGCAACACGATGTTGAATCGCTTTATTAATATGCTCCGTTGGAATAACGCCTAAAACTAAAATCTTAGCATCAATGCCATGCATACGTAATTCAATCGCTTCATCCAAAGTTGCTACAGCAAAAAACTCAGCACCATTATCCATGAGCTGTCTTGCTACCTTAATACTTCCAAGGCCATAACCATTTGCTTTCACTACTGGCATAACCGTCTTATTTGGATGTAATTTTTGAAAGACTTGAAAATTTGCAACGATTGCATTTAAATCTACATTGACGTAAGTCGATCTATAATACTTATCAGACATAAAGCACGTACCTCCTATATCAGTTCATAACCTGTGTAATAAATATATTATCTTAATTTTATAACAATACAGATAATATATCCAAATTTAATAAACTGAAATCACCTAAATTAATTTAAACCTCTAAAATAACCTGACTCATTGCATAGTGTTCTGTATGCGAAATACTCACATGTACTTTGTACCCCTCATAATGTATGCAAGGCTTACCATCTTCATCATTAACACAATCAATATCCGTGAAAGATACTGTTTTTCCTAAACCACTACCTAAAGCTTTACTAAACGCTTCTTTCGTTGCAAATCGACCAGCTAAAAATTCCATTTTTCGTTGTTCATTATTAAATTGATTAAACTTATGTTGTTCATTTATTGTTAAAATGCGATCAACCAGTTTCGATTGACGTTTATAAAGATTCTTTATTCTACTTATTTCAATTAAATCGACACCTATACCGTGTATCATTTCCGTCTCCTACCTCCCATATAACGTCTTTATACTAACGCTATCTTGTTATATGGCTTTCGTTTAATGATTTGTGTTTTCTATAGCACTATCTTGATTCACTTGTTTTATAGTTTGTTTTAACTTAGCGGCTACCTCTTTATTGACCAGTTTAATTTCAGTATTTCCTCCAGCTGTAGACAATGTTAAACTTGCTAACTGATATTTTCTCATTAAAATACCTTCGTGTGTGTCAACATTTTGTATTCTGAATAAAGGCATCTTCACAACTTTTACAAACCACAAACCATTTCTAACCGTTATCGTGTGATCTTCTAGATTATATTTAAATATTTTATAACGATATTTGGGTACAATAACCAATTCGACAATAATATACAGCAATATGATTACTGCACCGATAATTAAAATCCATTTCATTGTTTCTTGTGCAAACCACTCGAGCCACAAATGATTTACTAAATAAAACGCTACTAATAAAACACATAATATCACAGTAACAATTGACGCTGCTATGCGCATGACTGTTTTACCAGATGCGTGCATATACTGATAATTACTCATTTTGTTCACCTCTCAAATACCATGATTGTAAGGATTTAACTCGTTGATATGCATTGAATTTCAACCCAATATGTTCATTACCAGCAGCTTTTGCAATAATAAAATTAAAATTACCTAAGTCACTATTAATTAAAAATGGGGTACGTCGTACTTCTAGTCCTAACATTTTATCTTGTTTGAAATAAGTATTTTTAAATCCAAATAAAGTGACATTACGTACTACAAGTTCATCTTCAACTAATTTCATACCAGAAAATTTAGTCACAAGGTAACTACGCACAATAAAAATTAATATAATAACTCCTGCAATTAAAAAGGCCCATGCCGCCCAAAAATAATTAATTACCGCAGCTACCATGATAAGTAACAAAGCTTGTTTCCAAAAATGGCGATGAAAACCTCTCCACGGCATACCTACTGTTGCTTTTTCAAACGTCATATTCGGCATTAAAGTTTTAATAATTTCAAATGCTTTTTTACGCTTAATGAAAGGAAGTATCATCACATTGCCATCTAAGGATACGTCATTTTTATCCATATCATTCATATCACTTGTTATTACAAAATGAATGGATGTATACCCAAACAATTTTCTAAGAAATGATTGCTTTTCAACGACAGCCTGTACCCTATCTGTGGGAACGGTAATATTTTTAACATTAAATAGTCCATACTTAATATTTAATTGATTACCATGCTTCGTCACCGTGTAATTAAAGTTGCGTACAATAACAATTAATGTCCCGATGATATAACTCGCAATGGCAATGGTCGCAACCATCATTAAGACAATGACAAAAATTGCTTGTGAAATTTGTGAGAACTCATCAGTTATCCAATCCCATGGAATAACGTCTGACAATCCCCCAATTATCGGAGAAAGTGCAGCGAAGGCAACACCAATGGCTCCACTCGTTAATGCCATAAATAACAATTCTTTAAAATTCAATTTATATAAAAACTTAACTTCATCTTTAGCATTTGTTTCATTTGTCGTTACATTGATATCATCGTTCGTCAATTCTGAATCATCGATCTCTTGTGTAGATACAGGATCTACTGCTTGTGCTTCGCTAGTAGATAGTTCATGTTGCTTTTCCTTTAAAGTTTGTTGTATCCATTCGCTCTGTTTTTTAGAAACAGTATCCAAATCAATTCCATCACTTGGGGTTTTAATCTGTAATTTAACACCGCCAACGATTTGATTTATGATGCCTTGCGTTGTATCAAGTGTTTGGATACGTCGTATATTGAGCTCTTTTCTTTCTTTGGTAAAAATACCTGTAGCAAGTACAAAGTGGTCATTTTCAATCCAATATCTTGTGTTATATACTTTTAAAACCTGAGCTATGAATGAAAAAAGAAATAATATGGTTACAATACCTGGGAAAATATAAGCATAAATATTAGTGAAATCAAAATCACGAATATTAAACACTAGAAAAATAATGATTAAAACGATATTTTGTTTGATTGCTTCGATCACACCCGTTATATATGAAATTGGATGTAATTTTTGAGGACTATACATCATAATCAGCTCCTCTCAAATAATCAAGACTTATCGCTTCAAATGTTTCTGCATCTTTAATGCTAAGTAATGGGAATGTTGCATGATGACCAGCAGTCACTAATGATGCTTTAGCTAAACCTAACCTTTTCAGTATTGGATTATATTTACGTTCTATATATTGCATACGTTCTAATTTTACGAATTTTTGTGATTTGAAGAAAAAATCATATTTAACTTCTATATCATTTTCACCAATTCGATAATATGTATAATGGTACTTAATCCAAGGTCCAAATGCAGCATAAACTATATCTATTAAGATAAGAAAAATGAATATATAAATTAAAAAGTGCCACCAATTAAAATGGCTCCATAAGAATATTAATACCATCATAACGATCAAATGCACTATAAATTCTAGTCCTTCTATTAAATAATAATATTTTATAGCTTCTTTTGGACTTTTTTTAAAGAGCTGGTCGTTTGTCATAAATACACTCCTTCATTAAGATTCCCCCCATTATAACACAGGGTATAGTGCGCATTCATCCTCACTTCAAAATATGTATCAACACAATTAAAATATTAAAATATTTTATTCTTTCATTCCCATCTAAACTCCATTTAACATAAAAAAATCACCCCAAATAAATGGAGTGATTAAACCTAAATTTCATATATGATAAATCGTTTTATTTTTTATGGTCTGCAAACGTGCGACCTTTCATTGATTTCTTGTTATTGTTTCTGTCAGAAGAAGGTCTATCATTTTTCTTCTTATTGTTGAATCCGCCTTTACCTGAACGACGGTTCTTGTTATCAAACTTGCCGCCACCACGTTTATGGTTACCGCCACGTTTTGGTCCACCTTTACCTTGACGACCTTTACCGCGAGATAATGGTTTTTCAAATGTTAATTGAACATCAACTTCGTCGTTTGATTCGACTAGCTCTTGTAATAATGACGCGATTAAATCCACATCATTATATTCACCAAGTAACTCTGTAGCAATACGTTGTAATCTTGGTTCATTGTCTCTTGACATCCAGTTTTGTACTTTACCTTTAATATCGTTTTCACGTGCTTTTAACACTTCTTTACGATGAGGCGGTCTTAAAGCTGTCATTTGGCGTTTGTTTGCTTGTTCAATTTGACGAATATAATCCATCTCAATTGGATTTACAAATGTGATTGCAACACCTTTTTTACCAGCACGACCAGTACGACCAATTCTGTGCGTATAACTTTCAGTATCTTGAGGGATATCAAAGTTGTATACGTGACTTACACCTGAAATATCAAGTCCTCTTGCCGCAACATCTGTTGCAACTAAAATATCTAATTGATCATTTTTGAATTTTTTCAATACTTCTAAACGTTTAGCTTGAGTGATATCACCATGTAATCCTTCAGCTTTGTATCCTTTTGAGATTAACGCGCTTGTTAATTCATCAACACGACGTTTTGTACGTCCGAATACGATAGCTAATTCTGGTTGGTGTACATCTAAGAAACTTGTAAAAGTATCAAATTTCTCTAATTCTTTTACGATAGTATAATATTCTTCAATTTGTGGATCTGACATTTCATTATTCATCGTTTTAACGATAACTGGTGATTTCATGAATTGTTGAACCAATGTTTGAATTGCTTTAGGCATAGTAGCTGAGAACAACATTGTTTGACGTTGTTCAGCTGGAATTTTGTCCATGATGAATTTCATATCATCAATGAATCCCATATTCATCATTTCATCTGCTTCATCTAGGATAAGCGTATGAATATCATTCGTTTTTAATGTACGACGGTTTAAATGGTCAATTACACGACCTGGTGTACCTACTACGATTTGTGGACCTTTTTTAAGTGCTTTAATTTGACGGTCGATTGGCATACCACCAAATACAGTAACAACTTGAATATTTTGTCCTTTAGCGAATGCTTTTAATGATTCAGCAACTTGCATTGCTAACTCTCTTGTTGGTGCAAGGATTAATGATTGTACACCTTCTTGGTCTGCCACTTTTTCAATTAATGGAATACCAAACGCACCTGTTTTACCTGTACCTGTTTGCGCTTGACCAAGAACATCTTTGCCTTCTAAGGCAAGAGGGATACTCTCTTTTTGAATAGGAGTGGCCTCATTGAACCCCATGGATTGTAGGGTTTCTGCCATCTTATCTGAGATCCCTAATTCTTTAAAATTTTGCAATATAATTCTCCTTTATTTATCTGTATTTCTATACATATATGTTCACTTAAGTTTCTTCAACTTCTTTATAGTACCACCTCAAGTGCATAATCGCAATAAACCAAATTAGAATAAATTGAGTGAATCTCTTGTAATCATCACGTTTTCTCAGCTTATAAACGCCGAAATACATAGGTTGTAAGCGTTTAATTTTATTTTTTCATATTACTTTTTACTTTCTGAAAAAAATTTGTTAATTTATTTATTCTGTTAATGATTAAATTATTCCACTTAATTATTATGACTTAAGCATTTTTATAAAATGATATTATGAAGTATGATTCATAAACCAAACTATTTTCCATACAAATCTTTTAGCCTATGCAAATTTTAAAGAAAATAATAATTAAGCATGACACTTTAATAAAATGAAATTTTTGATTCACCTTATCTTAGTAAAATAATAACTGATTAATATAAAAGCACTTAGTTTCATAAAATATCATTTTATATTTAAAACTGTCTACCGCATTATTCAGTTGATTTGGTCATTATCTCATATAATAAAGAACCCAAGACGATTGTACGTCCCGGGTTCTTTGAGCTCAATAATATATTGATTCCATATTTATGGTAGTTAATCTTTTTAAATTAACGCTTCCACCACTTCTTCTAATTTCATTCCTCTTGATCCTTTGACTAATACTTTGTCATTCGCTTGAACATAACCTTTTAATGAACGAATAAGGTCTGCTTTTTCTTTAAAAGCTTCAGACTTTTTAACGAAAGCTTTACCAGTATGACTAATGTGAGCCGCCTCATTACCAAGCGTAAATAATGCGTCAATATCTTTGTCTTCAAAATATAGTCCTACAGCTTCATGCATGATTTGACTATCAGGACCTAATTCTAATACATCGCCAAGGACAATAATTTTTCTACCTTCCATGCCAGAAAGTGTGTCTATGGCCGCTTTCATACTCGTTGGACTTGCATTATAAGCATCATTAATGACAAGTATTTCATCTTTTGTATGATGTTGTTCCATTCTCATGCCAGTAAGTACGACATTTTTCAAATTATTGAAAATAGTTTGGTATGTTAAATTTAATCTCTTACCTACTGCAATAGCAATCGTAGCATTTTTCATATTATGTTCACCTAAGATAGGAAGTTCATAATGTTCATCATGATTAATTGTGAATGCAATACCATGATCTTTGATTGTTTCAATAGTACTTACCAGCGTATTATCAGAATTTTTACCAAAACTTACTAAATCAGCATTTTGTATTTCGTTAGCATACGGTTCTAGTAATGGTTCGTCACCGTCATAGATAAATAAGCCTCCTGGTTTTAAACCAAGTGTAATTTCTGATTTAGCTTTAGCAATACCTTCTCTTGACCCTAAATCTTGCATATGAGACTCACCAATATTAGTGATTATGGCAATATCGGGTTGAGCTAATTTAGATAATAATTCAATTTCGTGGAAACCTGACATGCCCATTTCAAGAATGGAAATTTCAGTATCAATATCTAATTGTAAAATGGTTAATGGCATACCTATTTCATTATTATAGTTTCCTTGCGTCTTTTTAACTTTAAATTGTGGTTTCAAGACACTTTCAATCATATCTTTCGTTGTTGTTTTACCATTAGAACCAGTAACTGCAATGACTTGTGGATTGACAAATTCTAAATATGCTTTTGCTAAATGTTGTAAAGCTTCTAATGTGTCATCGACCCAAATAATAGGTCCATCAATATTTTCGTCTAACGGTTCACCTTTTTGATAAAATGCAGCACCTGCACCATCTTTAAGTGCTTGTGCTACATATTTATGGCCATCTACATGTTCGCCTTTAAATGGAATAAATAAATTTTGATTGTGAATGTCACGTGAATCAATAGAAACACCTTTAATACCATGATCCATAAATTCATTTTCTATTTCACATGGAATCCATGTTTTAATTTGTTCTAACGTTACCTCTATCATAATTTATTCGCCTCAGTCAATTTTGTATTTATTTTGTTTTTTATCTTCATGTTTTTCTTTAGCTAACTCAATTAATTTCTTAATTAAATCAGAGTAACTCACACCCATATTTTCCCATAAGCTTGGGTACATGCTAAATGCAGTGAATCCAGGCATCGCATTAGTTTCATTTATAAAAATTTGATTATCGTCTGTTACAAAGAAATCAGCTCGTAGTAACCCTGCACAGTCTGTTGCTTTAAAAGCTTCAACAGCCATATTTCTTAACGTCATTTGAACCTCTTCGTCTAAGTCAGCTGGAATATCTAATTTTATTTTTCCGTCTTTATATTTTGCCTTATAGTCATAGAAAGCCACTTCTTTGATAACTTCTCCAGGCCATGTCGTTTCTGGATAGTCATTTCCCAATACAGCAACTTCAATTTCACGCGCTTCAATACCCTGTTCGATAACTAACTTGCGGTCAAATTGGAAAGCTTCTTCTATACCGTTTTTAAGCTCTTCTTCATTATTACATTTACTAATACCTACACTAGATCCTAGGTTAGCTGGTTTTACAAATACTGGATATTCTAATTTATCATGTACTAATTTTAAGATGTTACCTTCATATTTGTGATACTCACTTCTTAAAAAGCTAACATAGGGTAATTGTGGTAAACCTCTATGCGCAAAGAGTTGCTTCATTACCAATTTATCCATTGAACTTGAGGCAGCTAAAACGCCATTACCAACATACGGTATATCTAAAACTTCAAATAAACCTTGGATTGTGCCATCTTCACCATTAGGCCCATGTAATAATGGAAATACTGCACTATATGCATTTCCTGTACTTCCTTGACTTAATAATTTTGAAATTTCACCCGCTTCAACATCTATTAAGCGTAATGAGTCGATATCGTTAATCGTATCTACAATGTTTTCTTTCTTTTTCCAAGCACCATCATTTGTTATGTAAATAATGTCAATTTGATACTGTTCCTTATCAATTGCGTTCAAGACATTTTGTGCTGTTAATATTGAAACATCGTGTTCTGCACTTTTTCCTCCGTATACGATACATACATTTTCTTTAGCCATTTTTTAGCCTCCATATACAATTCTTAAACTACATCATATCACGATTTAATATTTTTTTGCATTTGTTAAGTGGTATAAAAAGCATTTATTTTTTGTTCTCTTTTATCATTCGCAAAGACATATCATAAAACTTCATATTTATAATTTTTTAAATCGACACCCTACTTCTAGCAAAATATGTTAAAGTTCGGTAAAATCTATATATAATACTAAAGATAGAGAAATCTAGCTGTTTAAAGGAGTAAGAAATGAGTACTTCACGTCAATTAAAAAATAATCATTGGATACGGCGGATTGACTGGGTTTTAATAGGCATCCTCGTATTATTAGCATTCGTAAGCGTTACGATTATCAATTCAGCTATGGGTGGCGGTCAATATAGCGCTAACTTTAGCATCAGACAAATTTTATATTATGTTTTGGGCGGTGCCATTGCATTACTCATTATGCTGGTTTCACCTAAAAAGCTCATGAAATATACATATTTATTATATTTTATCTTATGTATTGGACTGTTCATATTAATTATTATCCCTGAAACACCAATCACACCAATTATTAATGGTGCTAAAAGCTGGTATAAACTAGGGCCTATCAGTGTACAGCCTTCAGAATTTATGAAGATTGTGTTGATACTAGCACTCGCAAAATTGATTTCTAGACATAATCAATTCACGTTCAATAAATCATTAGAAACCGATTTTAAATTATTACTAAAAATTGTAGGTATTTCGATTGTACCTATGGGATTAATTTTATTACAAAATGACCTTGGTACTACACTAGTTATTTGCGCTATTATTGCTGGTGTCATGATTGTTAGTGGTATTTCATGGAAAATATTAGCACCGCTTTTTATTGCGGGTATCGTAATAGGTTCAACTTTAATATTGTCTATTATTTATAAACCTTCACTTATAGAAAACACATTGGGAATTAAAACATATCAACTAGGTAGAATTAATTCTTGGTTAGATCCTTATACGTACAGTAGTGGTGATGGTTACCATTTAACAGAATCCCTTAAAGCAATCGGTTCTGGTCAGCTATTTGGTAAAGGATTTAATCACGGTGAAGTATACATCCCAGAAAATCATACCGATTTTATTTTTTCAGTTATTGGTGAAGAATTTGGTTTTATTGGCTCAGTAATTCTAATATTAATTTTCTTAGCCTTTATATTCCATCTCGTACGCTTAGCAACTAAAATTGAATTACCTTTTAGTAAATTATTCATAATTGGATATGCTTCACTCATTTTATTCCACGTATTACAAAATATTGGAATGACTGTCCAATTACTACCTATCACTGGTATTCCACTACCATTTATTAGTTATGGCGGTAGTTCATTATGGAGTCTCATGTGTGGTATTGGTGTACTTTTATCTATTTACTATCATCAGCCCAAACAATACTCTGGTGATAAACAACAATTACGTACAACAGAATAATGTATGATGACCTGTCATACTAAAAAAGCTGGGACATCGATGTCCCAGCTTTTTATATGTATACTATATAATTAAACAAATTAATCTATATCCTATGCGTTTTAAACATTTATAAAAGTTTATACTACACTTACACTAATATCTTACCCTTAAAAATTATTTCAATTTTTAAATGTGTATCATTATCTAATGTACCTTATACATTGGCTTTGACCTTTTTTCTAAACTATTATAAGGCAAAATAAAAAGTGACCAGAACAATGGGCTCTAATCACTTGATTGGGTAACTTGACTATTTCAATTCGTTAGCGGCTTTCACAGTCGTTGGTAAAGTGTGCATAACTTCTAATCTTGATTTGGTTTTCTTTATGTTTACCCCTAATGATGATAATAGTTTAACTACATTTTGAATTTTTTCGTTATCCTTACTCATATCATCACTCCTAATCTATTGCTTCTATTACATATTACCCTATTTAAATGTAAAATACCACATTATATTCAATTTTTTTATTTTAATTCAAAAAAACAGAGTTTTTAATGTGAAATTTCACTAATTATAAACTATCCTTTGTACTGTTATATATGAAGAATTAATTCATTACATTTTATATAGTCCTACAATATATATACCCTTTAGATAGATTAATAAATTATTTTATAACCTAAATCGTACACTTCTTTTTCTAAATTATTCAAATTTGCAGGCGTTTCAAAATCTACAAAGATTGCGCCTTCTTCTATATCTGTACTAACTTTAAACACACCATAAAGTTTCATTAGTCTTTCTTCAATTTGTAATTTTTGCTTCTCATTATAAAGTTCAGCAATATAAATAACTTTTGATTGCATATGTTTCACCTTACTTAATCCTTCATCAATTTTTGAAAAGTTACAAGTAGTTCTTCCATCGCTTCTTGTTCATGACCCTGTTCAACTTTATCCATAATACAACTTTTCATATGATGATCTAATAATTTAGTAGCGACACTATTTAATGCGGATCGCGTAGCTCTTATTTGTGTAAGCACATCGTCACAGTACACATCTTCCTCTACCATACGATTTATGGCTTTAACTTGACCTTCGATTCTATTAAGTCTTGATTTTAAATTTGCTTTTATTTCTTCTGAATGATGCGCTTTTTGTATTTCAGTCATTTCTCAAACGCCTCCTATTCTATACCCATCATATAATATACCCCTGTTAGGTATTAGTCAAGTGATAAAACATGTTCTCCATGTTACAATAGTGGAGACTTTTACATTATTTAATTACTGTGCTATTTGTTGGAGGTTTAATATGATAGATATCTTTTCAATTATGTTTAATCACACGAACGTCATCATTAATATTATATTAATTGGCGCGTTTATATTAAACCTAATCTTTGCTTTTACAATTATTTTTATGGAACGTAGATCTGCTGGTTCAATTTGGGCATGGCTACTAGTACTTGTGCTGATACCAATTTTAGGATTTATCATTTACTTATTCATTGGCAGACAAATTCAGCGGGACCATATATTTTCCTTAAATGATGAAGATAAAATTGGCATTGAAATGATTGTTAATGAGCAATTAGAAGCTTTAAAAAATGATGATTTTTCAAAAGGCAATCATCAAATTGTGAAATTTAAAGATATGGTACAAATGTTGTTATACAATAATGCTGCGTTCTTAACAACAGATAATGAAATTAGTATCTATACAGATGGCAAAGAAAAATTTGATGCACTGCTAAATGATATTAATAATGCAACAGACTATATTCATATCCAATATTATATATTTAGAAATGATAATCTCGGGAAAAAGATACTATCTGCACTTGAGCAGAAACTCGAAGAAGGCATTGAAGTGAAAATGCTATACGACGATATGGGGTCTAGGGGTTTATCTCTAAAACATTTTAAGAACTTTAGAAAAAAAGGTGGCCATGTTGAAGCATTTTTCCCTTCTAAATTGCCTTTAATTAATCTGAGAATGAATAATCGGAACCACCGTAAAATCGTGGTTATCGATGGTCATATTGGTTACGTAGGTGGATTCAATGTGGGTGATGAGTATTTAGGTCTTAAGAAAAAATTTGGTTACTGGAGAGACACACATCTAAGAATTGTTGGAGATGCTGTGAATGCCTTACAATTACGTTTTATGCTTGATTGGAATTCACAATCAACACGTGATCGCTTATCTTATGCTGAACGTTATTTCCCTGATGTTGATTCAGGTGGTACAACCGGTGTACAAATCGCTTCAAGTGGTCCCGATGAAACCTGGGAACAAATTAAATACGGTTATTTAAAAATGATTGCTTCAGCAAAAAAATCTATTTATATTCAATCGCCCTATTTCATACCTGATCAAGCATTTCTTGATGCAGTCAAAATAGCTGCACTGGGTGGTGTTGACGTAAATATTATGATTCCAAACAAGCCCGATCACCCTTTTGTTTATTGGGCGACTTATAATAATGTAGCTTCCCTTTTAGATGCAGGTGTCAATATCTTCCATTATAACAATGGCTTCCTACATTCTAAGACACTCGTTATAGATGATGAAGTAGCAAGTGTAGGTACAACTAATATGGATCATCGTAGTTTCACATTAAATTTTGAAATTAATGCATTTATCTATGATACATACATCTCAAAAGCATTAAGATCCGCTTTTGAAAGTGATTTACATGTATCTTATCAATTAACAAAAGAAATTTATGAACAAAGAAGTTTATGGATTAAATTTAAAGAAGGTATTTCACGACTATTGTCACCGATTTTATAAAAAATCAGGTCTAACGTAACAATTTCCCTACTGTTGCTTAGACCTTTTATTTTATGAATTTATTTAATATGACTAAACTGAGAGGTGTAGCTAATTTGAAAGAAACTGAAATACTAAACCGTGCATATAATTACATGTGTACATATCATAAAGATGACGCGACTGGCCATGATATTGCACATATTAATCGTGTATTGCGTTTAGCAACTTATATAGCTGAACAAGAACAATCGCAACACATGTTAACAATTCAACTAGCAAGTTTATTACATGACACTGTAGATAGTAAATTAACCAATCATGAAAAAGCGTTAACTAAGTTAAAAAGCTTTTTGAAAGACTTACAATTACCTAAAGAACAGCAACAACATATATTACATATAATTAAACATATAAGTTATAGACATGGTCAAAATAATGAAGTTTCATTAACACTTGAAGGACAAATTGTACGTGATGCAGATAGACTAGACGCAATAGGAGCGATTGGTATTGCACGCACTTTCCAATTTGCGGGTCATTTTAATGAACCCATGTGGGTTGAGCATTCAACAAAGCATATAACAGAGACGGATGACGCACATTATGATCAATGGTCGCCATCAGCGATCAAACATTTTTATGAAAAGCTTTTGAAATTAAAGTCATTAATGCATACAGAAACAGCAAAACAATTAGCAGCGCAAAGACATCAATATATGGAAAATTTTATCAATCAATTTTTCGAAGAATGGTATTTTTAGATAAAACATTGTAATCATACAAAAAAGCACAACCTACTGAGTAGATTGTGCTTTTTTAGTTCTTAAAAATAGTTTAACTTATTATTTCTTTTTATTTTTCTTAGAAACAACTTGCGTATTTTTACCTTTACCTGATGCTTCAGCTTTATTTTTCTCCATAGCTTCAATCATCGGTGCAACTTCTCTTTGTGCAAGTTTAGAGTAGTACATATTCGCTACTTGCGTTTGTACAATCAAGAATGCCGCACTGACTGACCAATATAGACCTAATGCTGAAACAGATGAGAATGAAATCCACACAATCATAATTGGTGAAATGACCATCATCATGTAACCCATTTGACGTTGTTCTGCTGGCATACTCTTACTTGATACGTATGCTTGTAAGAAGTATAAGATACCTGCAATAATTGTAATCCAAATGTCTGGTTTCGCTAGGTTAAACCATAAGAAATAAGGATGTTCTGTAAATCCACCGCTTGATGGATATTTCAATACGAAGAATAGTCCCATAATGATTGGCATTTGAATAAGGATTGGTAAACATCCTAACATGCTCTTCATCGGATTCATATCGTATTTTTTATAAACTTCCATCATTTCTGAGTTTGCTGCCATTTTTTCTTCTTGTGTACGCGAACGCTTAACCTTCTCTTGAATTGCATCAATATCCGGTTTTGCAACTTTCATTTTTTCACGCATCATATGACTATTTTTATAGTTTGATAACATGAATGGTAACAATACGATACGTATTACTAACACAAGTACTACGATTGCTAAACCATAGTCATTATTAAAACTAGTTCCCAACCAATGTATTACATTATCCATTGGCACATAAAACGTATTATAGAAGAAACCGTCTCTATTTTCAGGTTTAGAATAGTCACAGCCTGCTAAAAAGACCATTACACCTAATAATAAAGGTAGTAGTGCTTTCTTTTTCATTTTTCCACCTCTAATGATATATTCACATAGAATTTATTTTATCATACTCAAAGGGAAGTAGAAAACAAAAAAAGAAATATTTATACTTTATTCAACATTTTGTAAGAATTGACTAATTGTATTTGAAATATTTTCACTCTTTGTAATAGCTGAAATAATGGATATACCGTCTGCACCAGCTTGCATAACTTCCCTCGTATTTTCAACATTTATACCACCGATTGCTACGATTGGAAAATGATTAACATGCGCTCTTAATTTCGTTATCATTTCTGGCCCTACTGGTAAATTTGCATCATCTTTAGATGTCGTTGCGTACATTGGCCCAACGCCAATATAGTCCACATGTGCTAAATTAGATGTTTTATATTCATCTATATTACTAATGCTTAAACCAATAATTTTTCCTTTAAATTGTTCAGCAAATACTTTAACATCCATATCATCCTGACCAACATGAATCCCATCCGCACCAATCTTATTGGCTAAGGCAACATCATCATTAACGATAAATGGTACTGCATAATCATGACACAAAGCTAATAATTTCCGTGCTAAGTCCTCTTTTTCATCTCCAATTAATGCACCGTTACCTTTTTCTCTAAATTGGAACATGGTTATTCCAGATTCAAGTGCTTCAGTCACAACATCTATAATAGTTGTCTTACTTTCAATATCTTGCGTGCCACAAATAAAATACAGTTTCAAATTATTTTTATCAAACATTACTGCACCTCTTGTATATCACTTTGATTTGAATAATCATCATAAGTCACTTGATATAGTGCATCTAATAATAACGTCATAAATGTACCAGGACCTTTGTCTTCCGCAAGTTGCTCTGCCTTTTCCGCAGCGATATTATAAATTGAAGTGGCTTCAACTAACTGGCTGATTGAAGTTGTTTCATCTGTCGGTAAAAAACTAGCTATGACAGCACCTAATAAACAGCCTGCACCCGTTACTTTGGCCAACAAAGCCGATCCATTATTCAGTTGATATATTTGATTGTCTTGAATCACAACATCCTCTTTGCCAGTGATGATTATCGCACTATTTAATCGTTTATGCGCTTCTTTGGCAATTTCTATCGCATTTAAATTATCATCACTGTCCGTTCCTTTCATCTTAGCATCATTATTTATCAACGCTAAAATTTCAGATGCATTCCCTTTTATAACTACTACATCTACAGTATTTAAAAAAGTTTTACAAAAATCCTTGCGATATTGGGATGCACCGACAGCAACTGGATCAAATACAATTGGCGTGCCTACTTCATTAGCTGTTTTAGCAATTTCTAAAATGTCCTGCTCTCTATCTTTAGTTAAAGTACCAATATTAATGAGCAGTGCATTAGCAGGTGTTAACATATCTATCGCTTCTTCAGGTGCTTGACTCATTGCTGGGCTTGCACCCAAACTTAAAAGTCCGTTTGCCGTAAAGTTCTTTACGACATCGTTTGTGTAACAAATAACGAGTGGATTATTCGTTCTTAAATTATTTAAACTATTCATCATCTAGACCTACCTTTTTCATATATGCAAAGTGATTTACAGGTCCTCTACCTTGACCAATTTCTGGCGTATATTTAATGCTTAATGAAATAAATTTTTTAGCTTTTTTCACTGCGTCATAAATCGTTCTACCTTTTGCCAGTTCAGCTGTAATTACTGCTGAAAAAGTACAACCTGTACCATGGGTATGCTGCGTATCATAACGAGGTTCTTCAAACGTATAGACCTCATCTTTAGTAAATAAATAATCTTTAGCAGTTTCTAAATCTTCAGCATGTCCGCCTTTAATAACAACACCCTTACTCCCAATTTCATTAATAAATATGTTGCCTGCTTTATATATCGCTGCCTCATTATCAATCTTTAATCCAGTGATTTCTTCAGCTTCTGGTAAGTTTGGAGTCGCTACTGTTGCATAGGGTAACAATATATTTTGTAAATCTGCTTTCGCGTCATCATCCATCAATGAATCACCACTTTTAGCTAACATAACTGGATCAATAACATATGGTATCTCAGGATATTTCACTAAGTATTCTTGAATTAATTGCATCATTTCCTTTGAAGCAATCATACCAGTTTTAATGGCATGTGGTAATTCGTCATCAAACACACTTGCCAGTTGTTCAGATAACCACTGTGGCTCAAGATTGTGAATATGTTGTACACCTTTAGTGTTTTGCGCAACAATGCTTGTAACAGCCACCATACCATATACGCCACAAGCATGAAAAGATTTCAAATCTGCCATTACACCAGCACCTCCTGTTGGATCAGTACCAGCAATTGTCAATGCAATATTGGGTTTATTCATTTTTCATACCTCCATATGACCATGATTCTTCATTAAATGACATATTAAAAAAGTTTCTTTCATGTACTGTACTTTGTAAAAAGCATTGTTTTATCTCATTTTTTTCTTTTTCACTACAATGCTTCGTCAATTTATCCATTAAATTATCAAATACAATAACTAATTCATCCATTTCAGTACTATAAAATTCAAACCATTTAGCTAAAATAGAATCTTTATTTAATTCTTTATCCCTTAATGCTTCTTGAGCAATGAATTGATAAACATAAGGACAAGGTGCCATTGCAGCAATCGTATAAGCAGCATTTTCTTTAGCATACGCATTGAAATACATATGTTTAATATAATGATCGCCACTCGGTGGCCAAACTTTCTCTTGTACGATTTCATTATAACTTTCTTGGACATAATCCGCTAAAATTTCATGTGCTTCCACTTCACCATCTACTATAAATTGAATTTGTTCAACCAAAAATCGAACATCATTTAAGTTCCCCATTTTTGGAATTAACAGTGCGTATATATTCGCAAATTCATTTAAATAAGAAGCATCTGCTCTTAAATAGAATTTGGTTGCTTCAGTCGGTAAATTCCCATGTAACATACCTTGTATAAATGGATCGTGGTAGATTTGATTAATAATTGGTTTAGCTTCTTTTTTTAACTGTTCTGAAAATAACACAAAAATCCTCCTATAAATAAAAAAACTACATTCCCGACAGAAACGTAGTTAATTAATAGCGAGGATTTATACCCCAACTTTAGATTAAACTACTTTCCTACGTTGGTATTAACCAAATCAGGTTGTAAGGGTCTGAATTTAATCATCTCAGCCAACTGGCTCCCCTAGTAGCGTTTTTATATTTTATTTAATTAAAAGATAACAAAATACTGACAAATTTGCAAAATAACTGACTATAAAAAAAGCTGAGACATATATGTCTCAGCTTTAAATATTTATCTTAAGTTCATTACTACACTTAATTTTTTATGCAGTAACCCATTGTGAAGCGCCTGCTGTGTTGTAAAGTTTAACAGCTGCTGCGTCTTGTACTGCTTCAGGTGCTTCTGTTGGTGATACACCTTGATATTCAGATGGTGCTACTGAATCCCATGTGCTTTGTAAGAATTGATATTTTCCTGCTGCACCTGATGATGGGTTAACAGCTTTAAGGTCGCCGCCTGATTCACGTTGCGCGATTGCTTGTAAATGAGAGTTAACATTTACTGATGAACCTTCTGAAGCTTCACTTGAACTAGATTCATTTGAAGTTGATTCATTTGAGCTTGAAGTAGTTTGTGTAGTTGCTTCTTGTTGTGGTTGTTGTGTTTCTTCAGTTTGTGGTGCAGCTTCTTCTGCTGGTTGTTCAGTTGAAGCTTGCTCAGTTTGTTGTGGTTGTTCAACTTGTTGTGGTTGCTCAGCAGTTTCTTGTGCTGGTGCATTAGTTGAACCTTGTCCATAGCTCCAAGTCCAATATTGACCGTCTGATTGGAAGCTATAATCAGTATTATTGTAATTAAAGTTTATATTATAAGCACCGTCTTGTACTGGCGCTTCATTTAATGATTCTGGATTACTTTGAGCTTGTTGTGCTAATTGTGCTTTGTCAACGCCTTGTTCTGAAGCGTCTGCTGAATTTCCTGCTGCGAATCCTGTTACGCCAAGTCCAACTGCTAATGTTGATGCTACTACTGTTTTTTTCATTGTAAAAAAGTCCTCCTATAAGGTAATTAAGTTTATTTTTATTTATGATTAATTTGCAAATACAACTATAACATTCAAAAAATCGTTGTAGGTTACAGTGAAATAAAAAAAATCGGCTTTTTTTACAATGAAATTACATTTAATTTATCTTTGAATATAATTTTTTATCCCTTTAAAAACTTCTGTGATAGTTTTTAAAGGCTATGAAAAGTAAAATTTCACGTAATATGATTGTAATATATCAGATTATTCAGTTTTATTTAAATTACTTATTAGCGATTTGATTGCTGATTCTATATTAAATAAGCTATCCCTCTTATAGGGATATTTTAAGAGGGATAGCCAATAGAAGTATAATTGATAGTAGGATTTAAATGTATATTAAAGTGGATGATTAGATTAGGGGTAGATTTAGGGTGGGTGGTTTATACAATTTCATATATATCATTATTTTGTACGTTAATGTCTTTAAATGCATTTTGGGAATGCTCTAGCGGGAATGGTTCAAAAAGTAAATCATTTTTATCTTTGTTTTGTGGAGACATGAATTTAATTGATTCAATAAGTATTTCTGATACAAAATGCGTCTGACCTTCTTTTTCATATTTATGTGATTGCATTTGGCCTGTTATACCTACAAGTGAGCCTTGCTTCGTATATTTCTCAATGTTTGTTGCCATTTTTCCAAATGCTTTACAAAATAAATAATCACATACCGGGGTTTGATTCTTATCTTTATAGTTCCTTGATACAGCTACACAAAATGTAGCTAATTTTTTCTCCTCCTTATCATATATTTTAGGGTCCTTAGTTAGTCGCCCTACGATAACAATGTTATTAATCATATGTCACCTCCTTTATAACTATATTCTATGAATTTTACACAATACCGTCAAAGTACAATAACACAGAATTCAAAAGATGTTTTAATACTAAATTCTACAAATTTTACCTTTCTCTTTTAAAATTACGTTATAATGATTGTATAATTCGAATAATTGTAGAAGTTAAATTTATTAATTGGATGTGAGGACGATGAAATCATTTAAAGCTGTTCGATTTCAAATCGTATCAGATAGTGGTGGCGTTACAGAATATGAAATAGAAGATGGCGTTATTATCAATAAAGAAAATAGTGGAACTGGTTGGTTATTAGAAATTGTTATTTCAGATTATCATTATGAAACAATGAAACAATATATGGATGATGAAACTTTATTAGATATACGCGTAGTGATTACACGTCCAGCAAATGATCCGGCTCTTTTTGATGCGACGATTAAAAACATAAAAAAACTGGAAAGTACAATCTCCATCGTTTTTGAATGTCATATTTATACATTAAGACAAGTATATGCAGAAAGTTTATTAGAACAACTTATTGATGAAGGTTTAACAGGAGACGAACTTAAAAAATCTTTCAATCGTATGATGCAATCTAAACCAAGATTAAAAGATGAAAAAATAGAAAAATAATTACTATAAAAAGACCTCAAACCGTTGTATTTACAACTGAGCTTGAGGTCTTTTATTTACTTTGCTTGAATTGCAAACGTTAATTCACAACTACATGCTACTTCACCATCGACGGTAGCTTTTGCGTTACCTTTACCGATTGGCCCACGCATTTTTGTTATTTCAACTTCTAATTTTAAAGTATCTCCAGGAGTAACTTGTTTTTTGAAGCGACATTTATCAATTCCAGCAAAAAATGCAAGTTTCCCTTTATTTTCTTCACTATTTAAAATCGCTACTGCACCTGTTTGAGCAAGCGCTTCTGTAATTAAAACACCAGGCATAACTGCATATTCCGGAAAATGACCTTGGAAAAACGGTTCATTACCTGATACTTGTTTAATAGCCACACAACGTGTACCTACTTCATATTCAACAACACGATCAATTAATAAAAATGGTTGTCTATGCGGTATGATTTCTTTAATTTGGTTATAATCAAAAATTGTTTCCATTGTTTACTTCCTCCATCTTGTTCTTGAATCGCCACTTCAATTGCGAATCATGTATTAAGCTTGTGTTCGTTTTATATCTGCACCTAGTGCTTCTAATTTACCGTGTAAGTCAACATAACCTCTGTCTAAATGCTTTAATTCTGTTACTTGCGTCGTTCCATCAGCTACAAGTCCGGCTAATATAAGTGCTGCTGCTGCACGTAAGTCAGTAGCTTTTACTTGTGCACCTTGTAGTTCACTCTTACCTTCAATCTTAGCACTTCTGCCTTCGACAGAAATCTTAGCGTTCATACGTTTAAATTCAGCTACATGCATAAATCTATTTTCAAATACAGTTTCAGTTACTACTTTATGTCCTTCAGCTGTTAGTAATAATGCCATCATTTGTGATTGCATATCCGTAGGGAATCCTGGATGTGGTAATGTTTTAATATCTACGGGTTTTAATTCATCTTCTACTCTTACGCGAATTGCGTCATCTTGATAATCTAGATTCACACCCATTTCTTCCAATTTGTAAACAAGGCTTGTCATATGTTCTTTTATAGCACCATTTACAAGTACATCACCACGTGTAATCGCACCAGCAATCAGGAGTGTACCTGCTTCAATTCTATCAGGAATAATCGCGTGTTCCACACCGTGAAGTGTTTCTACACCATGGATAATGATCGTATCCGTGCCAGCTCCAGAAACGTTACCTCCCATTTCGTTAATATAATTTGCTAAATCAACGATTTCTGGTTCTCTTGCAACATTTTCTAATACTGTTTTACCTTCTGCTAGTGAAGCTGCCATGATAATATTTTGCGTTGCGCCAACACTTGGGAAGTCTAAATGAATGGTTGTACCTTTTAATCCATTTTCAGTACTTGCATAAATAAAACCACCATCCATATGAATATCAGCACCAAGTTCTTCGAAACCTTTGATGTGCTGTTCAATTGGTCTTGAACCAATTGCGCAACCACCTGGCAATGCGACTTTAGCATGACCTAAGCGGGCTAATAATGGACCCATAACAAGAATACTTGCTCTCATTTTACTTACATATTCATATGGTGCCTCTTCATTTAATTCTTTCGTTGCATCTACAGTTACTGATTCTTCGTCTTTATCGTATGAAACTTCTGCATTTAATGTTGAAATCACATTATTAATCGTTTCTACATCACTTAATGCAGGTACATTCATAAGTTTACTGACACCTTCTGATGCTAAAAGTGAAGCAGTTAATACTGGTAATACAGCATTCTTGGCACCTGACACTTTAACCTCACCAGTTAATCTATTTCCACCATTAATTTCTATCATATCCATCTTAAATCCTCCACTTTGCTACTTATATATTTCATTTTAATTAAACTATTTTATGTACTTCTAAATTATTATATCTATAATTCAAAAAGATATACAAGTATTTGAATTATTGTGCTAAATATTTTATTTGCGTTGAGTATTGTAACAAATCCACAATAAAATTACTAACAGCTGTTCCAAGTAATATTGCTAAAAAAATCATACAAATTTGAACTTGTAAGGGATACCCCTTTTTAAAAAACTGCTCTAATCTCACTGCATTTAATGCCCAATAAGCAATACAAATACAAACCACATGTAAGATAAGATGTACAATTGAAAATTGTCCTAGATACTCCATACAATAACTCCTCACTTTAGACTGTCAATTTATTTTACACGAAATAATCATTAAAAGATACTTAAGAACTGCAGAATTTAATTAACTATAATGCTTTTGTTGTTTGAGCAATTCACTTTTTATTTTTGTGTCTACTTTACTATACGAACTTACGTCTCTAAAAAAAGAGTCTAAGACATTTTTCATGTCTTAGACTCTTTTTGGAGTGAGTAGTAGATGCCTAAATGGAAAAAGTAACATCCCACTCACCAATGATATAATTTATTGTAAGTTCGCGACGCGAATGCGGTTATTCGCTCTTTCTAAAGCACGTTTAGCTCTATTAACGTCGCTGTTATCTTCTTCATTATTCAAATGAGATTCTGCTCTAGATTTTGCTAATTCAGCTCTAGCAACATCTATTTCATTCGCAGGTTCTGCAGTTTGTACAATAATTGATAATTTATCTTGTCTAACCTCAACAAAACCTTCACTCACTGCAATATATTCTGAACCACCGTCAAAATTTATTTTGACATAGCCAATTTCAAGTGCTGCAACTGTTGGAATATGTCCATACATAACACCGATTTCTCCTGCAGTAGTTTGTAATACTGCAAGATTAACATCTTCTCGGTCGTAAACAGAACCATTAGGAGTGACAATATTTAGGCTTAATGTGTTCATTATCTTTACCTCCTAATTTTTAAACTTCAACACCCATATCTTTAGCTTTTGCGATTACTTCTTCCATACTACCTACAAGACGGAATGCATCTTCAGGAATATGATCATATTCGCCATCTAAAATTGCTTTGAAGCCTTCTACCGTTTTTTGAACAGGTACATATGAACCTTTTTGACCAGTAAATTGTTCAGCTACGTGGAAGTTTTGTGATAAGAAGAACTGGATACGACGTGCACGTTCAACAGTTTGTTTATCTTCTTCTGATAATTCATCCATACCTAAAATAGCAATAATATCTTGTAATTCTCTATATTTTTGTAATGTAGATTGTACATCACGAGCTATTTCATAATGATCTTGACCAACGATTGTAGGGTCTAATGCCCTAGAAGTAGATGCAAGCGGATCAACGGCAGGATAAATACCCATTTCCGTTAATTTACGTTCAAGGTTAGTTGTAGCATCTAAGTGAGCAAAGACAGCTGCTGGTGCTGGGTCAGTATAATCATCGGCAGGTACGAAAACTGCTTGGATTGACGTTACAGATCCTTTAGTTGTTGATGTAATACGTTCTTGTAATTGACCCATTTCAGTAGCAAGGGTAGGTTGATAACCAACGGCTGATGGCATACGACCTAATAGTGCTGATACTTCTGAACCAGCTTGCGTAAATCTGAATATGTTATCAATAAATAGTAAAACATCTTGTCCTTGTACATCACGGAAGTGTTCAGCCATTGTTAAGCCTGATAAAGCAACACGCATACGCGCACCAGGTGGCTCATTCATTTGTCCGAAGACCATAGCTGTTTTCTTAATAACACCACTATCACTCATTTCGTAGTATAAGTCATTACCTTCACGCGTACGTTCACCTACGCCGGCAAATACTGAAATACCACCATGTTCTTGAGCTATATTATTAATTAATTCTTGAATTAATACTGTTTTACCTACACCAGCGCCACCGAATAAACCGATTTTACCACCTTTAATATATGGTGCAAGTAAATCAATTACTTTAATACCTGTTTCTAAGATTTCAACTTTTGTTGATAATTGATCGAATGCAGGTGCTTCTCTATGAATTGGATCACGTTTGACAGAAGTATCAAGCTTCTCGTCTAAGTCAATTGTATCACCAAGAACATTAAACACACGTCCTAACGTAGCATCACCAACTGGAACACTGATGCTATCTCCGCTATCTCGAACTTCTGTACCACGTTTAACACCATCAGTAGAATCCATTGCAATTGTACGTACGACATCATCGCCAAGTTGTAATGCCACTTCTAATGTAAGAGATACTGTACCTTCATCTCTTTCAACGTCTACGACTAAGGCATTGTTAATTTCTGGAACTTCATTGTGCTCAAAGCGAACATCAATTACTGGACCCATAACTTGAGTTACACGGCCTAATCCCATGTTTTTTTCCTCCTTTAATAATTATTCAAGCGCAACTGAGCCACCGACAATTTCAGTGATTTGTTGAGTAATTGCTGCTTGTCTTGCTCTGTTATATTGAATAGATAAGTCATCAATAATTTCTGACGCATTATCTGATGCATTTTTCATTGCAGTCATACGCGTAGCATGTTCACTTGCTTTTGCATCTAAAATCGTTCCATATATTAAACTTTCAACATATTGAGGTAAAATGACGCTCAATATTGCCTCTTTGTCTGGTTCGAACTCATATGATGACATTTGACCATGTCCTAAGCTAGAGTCCTCAGGAGACAATGGAAGCACAGTTTTGGTAGAAGGTGTATTTTCTAATACACTTACGAAATGACTAAAATAAATTTTCACCTCATCAACTTCTCCTTCACTATACAAACCTATAGCTTTTTTAGCTATTGCTTGTACTTCTTTAAAAGAAGGTTGATCTGGTACATCTATAAGTGAATCATGTATGTCATAACCTTTATTTTTAAGGAAATCCACACCAGTTTGACCTAATACTACAATTGAATAATCATCTTTACTTGCATGTTTTTCTTCAATATCTTTTATAAGGTGTTTTAATACGTTTGCATTGTAAGCACCTGCAAGACCTTTATCACTTGTAATCACTAGGTAGGCACTTTTCTTCACTTCCCGTTGTTGTAACATTGGGTGACGTGAATTTTTATCTGAACCTGCAACTGCAGTAATTGCATCTTGCATTTTTTCCATATATGGTCTGAACTGTTTCGCGTTGCTTTCCGCACGGCGCAATTTAGAACTTGATACCATGTTCATTGCTTTCGTAATTTGCTTCATTTTTTTGGTTGATTTTATACGTGTATCAATCTCTTTAAGAGATCCCATTATCTCACCACCTTTTATTTAAGATTAACTATTATGCTTCTGATTTGCTAAAGCTTTTTTTGAATTCTGTAATTGCTGATTCAAATGCTTCATCTTTTGGTAATGCACCTGAAGTTTTAATTTCATTTAATAGTTCAGTCGCATTAGACTTAGCCCAAAGATTTAATTCTTCCTCGAAACGAGTAATATCTTCTACTGGGATGTCATCTAAATAACCTTTAGTCAATGCATAAATAATTAATACTTGATTTTCGACAGGTAGTGGTTTGTTTTTATCTTGTTTTAAGATTTCAACCGTACGTTTACCACGTTCTAATTTTTTAGCTGTAAACTCATCTAAATCTGAACCAAATTGTGCAAATGACTCTAATTCACGATAAGAAGCTAAATCTAAACGTAACGTACCAGCAACTTTTTTCATTGCTTTTATCTGTGCAGAACCACCAACACGTGATACAGATTGACCAGCATTAATGGCAGGTCTTACACCTGAGAAGAATAAATCAGATTGTAAGAAGATTTGTCCATCTGTAATTGAAATAACGTTAGTTGGTACATAAGCTGCGATATCGCCTGCTTGTGTTTCTATAATTGGTAAGGCAGTAATAGAGCCTCCACCTAAATCATCATTTAACTTCGCTGCTCTTTCAAGTAATCTACTATGTAAGTAGAACACATCACCTGGGTATGCTTCACGGCCTGGTGGTCTACGTAATAATAGTGATAACTCACGGTAAGCTGCAGCTTGTTTCGTTAAATCATCATAAACAATTAAAACGTCTTTACCAGCAAACATGAATTCTTCAGCCATAGCTACACCTGAATATGGTGCAATATAAAGCATTGGAGCTGGGTCAGCTGCTGAAGCAGAAACAACAATTGTGTAATCTAACGCGCCTTCTTGGCGTAGCTTTTCAACATTAGCACGAACAGTTGAATCTTTTTGTCCAATAGCAACATAAATACAAATTGTATCTTGATCAGCTTGGTTTAAAATTGTATCAATAGCAACCGTAGTTTTACCTGTTTGACGGTCACCAATGATTAATTCACGTTGACCACGACCAATTGGTACAAGTGCATCAATGGCTTTAATACCAGTTTGTAATGGTTCATCAACTGATTTACGGTCCATTACACCTGTTGCTTTTTTCTCTACAGGTCTTGTGCTTGTTGTATTAACTGGACCTTGTCCATCAATAGGTTGTCCAAGTGGGTTCACAACACGACCAATAAGTTCGTTACCTACAGGAACTTCCATAATACGTCCAGTACGTTTTACTTCGTCCCCTTCTTTGATATCAGCGTATGGTCCTAAAATAACTACACCGACATTTGATTCTTCTAAGTTTTGTGCTAAGCCTAGAACGCCACTTTTGAATTCTATTAGCTCACCAGCCATAACATCGTTTAATCCGTGGATTAATGCGATACCGTCACCAATTTGTAGTACTGTACCTACATCAGTAACTGCCATTTCCGACTCATAATTTTCGATTTGTGAGCGAAGTAATGCACTGATTTCTTCAGCTTTAATGGCCATCTATGTCACTCCTTCAAATTTTATTTCACTCTAATAAATTGTCTTTCTAATTGCGCAAGATCATTTTTAATACTTGCGTCCATCACTTTCGTACCAACTTTAACTCTGATACCACCGATAAGTTCAGGATTGATTTTGTTAGTAATCATTATTTTAGAAAGTTTAGTTCGTGCTTTAATAATTTCTTCTATACTTGATAATTCTTCTTCTGACAATTGATATACGGATTCGATTACAGCATAGTCTTGATTATGCTCTTCATTATATAATGTTTCAAACGCGATATATATTTCATGAATGTGTCCTAAATGACGATTGCTAGCAAGTATTGTCAGCATATTCTGCAAGTATTGGTTCGTTTGTCCAAATACAATGCTTACGAAGCGACGACGTTGCTCAACATCTTTTTGTGGATCTGCATCCAATGCTTGTAGCTTTTTATTTTCAGATTGAACTGCTTCATTAATTGTTGAAAATTCATCGTACATGTCGTCAAGTATGTCTGCATCTTTAGCAGTATCAAATAATGCTTTGGCATATTTTTTTGCTATGTTTGCCATTACTTATCGCCTGCCTCTTTTATGTACTTTTCAACTAAAGCTTTTTGATCTTTATCTGAGATTTCTTTTTGCAGTACTTTAGAAGCGATTAAAACAGAAAGCTCAGAAACTTGGTTGTTAATATCTGCAATTGCACGTTCTTTTTCACTGTTGATTTCATTCTGTGCAGTTTCAATCATGCCATTAGCTCTGATATTTGCTTCATGAATAATTTCTTCATGTTGTTTTCGTGCTTGAACTTTAGATTCTTCTAAAATCTTTTGAACCTCATCTTGTGTTTCTTTTAGTGTTTGTTTATTTTGTTCTTCTAACTTTTGTGCATTTAATTTAGCTTGTTCAGCATCATCAATGTCTTTATTAATATCGTGTTCACGTTTATCCATTACATCTTTTAATGGACCCCATGCGAACTTTTTCAATAAAGCTAATAAGATAAGAAAAGTTACAAGCGTAACGATTATTGTCCCCCATTGAACGCCGCTAGTTCCAGCTGCACCAAGTACAAACATATTTGTCGTAGCAGTCACTTACATAGACACTCCTTTCATACATTATAATCATAAGACATTATTGATAAAAACGAACGGCGAAAGTCTTTCAGACTTCGCCATAATAATTAGTTGAATTATAGTGACATGAAAGCGATAACTACACCAATGATAGGTAATGCTTCAACTAAACCGATACCGATGAACATAATACCCATTAATTGTCCACGTGCTTCTGGTTGACGAGCGACACCTTCTACTGTTCTTGAAACGATAAGACCATTACCAATACCTGCACCTAATGCTGATAAGCCGATTGCGATTGCTGCTGCGATTAAATTCATTTATAAAATCCTCCTAGTTTTTCTTTAAAATTTAATTAATTAATGACTGTCCTGAACTTTATGGGACATGTAAACCATTGAAAGCATAACGAAAATATATGCTTGAATTGTACCGATGAAAATTGAAAACCCTTGCCAAACAACTAAACCAGGTAAACCGATTATCCAACCCCATGCTCTAGTTGAATCACCTGTTACTAATCCTGCCAATAATCCTAATAGCAATTCACCTGCGAAAATATTACCGTAGAGTCGAAGACCTAACGTTAAAGTTGAAGTGAATTCTTCAAAGATATTAATTGGTAATAAAAAGATTGGTTTTGTATAGTTTTGGAAATAACCTTTTGTACCTTTCATTCTAACACCATAAAAATGTGTTAATAGAATGATGAGTGTTGACAGTGTTAAAGTAACTGTCGCATCAGCTGTTGGTGATTTCCACCACAACGTATGCCCTGAAATTAATTGAAATGGAAGTCCTAGCATATTACTCACAAATATAAAGAATATAAGTGTTACTGCCAAGAAATGGAATTGCCCACCTTTTGACCATGCCATGTTACTTTCAATAATACCTCTTACAAAGTCAAAAACCCACTCTATGAAATTTTGTTTACCAGTTGGTCGTTTTTTGAGGTTGCGTGTACAAATAATAGCTATGACAAAAACAATAACTGCTGTAATAATCAACATCATAATTGATGAAAGATTAAACACGACGTCTAGACCAAATACATTCCAGCTGACTAGAGGGTCTTTATGATTCATGCTTTCTCACCTCTTTCGTTTTAAAATTTATTTCTTGTGTAAAAATGGTTTGAAAACAATTAAAACATATGAAATCATTAAACCAATAACCACACCAATGATATTAATTTCATCCTTATAAAAATACCAAATACAACATGCTAGAACCACTATTAAATATCTCCAAACGTTGCCCGTTGAAATATGTATGTTATCTTTTTCTTTTGCCTTTGCTAAATAATATTCGAAAGTAAAAGTATTAAAAAGTGATCCAATTGTACCTATTATAAGTCCTAATATAAATGGTGAGTATGTGAAAATAAACACAATTAATAGTACAACTATACCATATAAATAGTATTGAATGTATCTATTAAAAATGATGTTGAAACGTTCCATGACTATGCCTCACTTCATCTTTTTCATGCAATAATGAGAACCATTTCAATCATACAGTTTTAATAATAATATAGGGGTAGTTAACGTGTCAATTCTATACAAAATGTAGTTTAATTTTTTCTCAAATTGTCACAGAACCGACACATTCCCCCTTTTTAATTATTTGAATGATTCTGGCTTTTTGGAAATTATATGAAAATAATATTTGATATTCTCACAAATTCGTAAAGCGGCATTTCCATCTCCATAAGGATTTCGTGCATGGCTCATTTTGTCATATAACATTTTGTCATCTAATAATTGTTTCGTAGAATCAAATATGTTTTTCTCGTGGGTGCCTACTATTTTAAGCGTACCAGCATTCACACCTTCGGGTCTTTCTGTAGCATCTCTTAACACAAGTACAGGTTTACCTAATGAAGGCGCTTCTTCTTGCACACCTCCAGAATCTGTTAATATCAAGTATGATTGATGGGCAAAATTATGAAAATCCACGACTTCCAATGGTTCCACCAATTCAATTCGCTCGTGATTTGATAAATAAGTTTCTGCAATTTCCCTAACTTTAGGATTTTTATGCACTGGGTAAACCACAACGACATCTTCAAATGCTTCGACAATATCTCTAACAGCTTTAAATATATGCACCATAGGTTCACCAATATTTTCACGTCGGTGCGCAGTTAACAAAATGATACGTTTATCTTTATGCTTTGCTATAATCTCAGAATGATAGTGATCATGTATTGTCGTCTTCATAGCATCTATAGCCGTATTACCTGTCACAACGATTGATTCCTCTGGTTTGTTTTCTGCTAAAAGATTGTGAGCAGCATTATTGGTAGGGGCAAAATTCAAATCTGCCATTACCCCTACCATTTGTCTATTCATTTCTTCAGGAAATGGAGCATATTTATCCCATGTTCTTAAGCCAGCCTCGACATGACCTATAGGAATCTGATTATATAATGCTGCTAAACTACCAGCAAACGTCGTCATTGTGTCACCATGAACGAGTATCATATCTGGTTGTTCTTTCTTTATAACATCCTCTAGTCTCGATAAAATACGTGACGTAATTTCAGACAGTGACTGGCCTTGTTTCATGATATCCAAATCATAATCTGGTGTGATGTGGAAGCTAGTCAGAACTGAATCAAGCATTTCTCTATGTTGAGCCGTAACAACTACGATAGGTTCTAGCGCATCGTCATGTTTCAACGCTTGAATTAGAGGTGCCATTTTTACTGCTTCTGGACGTGTGCCGAAGACAGTCATTATTTTTTTCATTTTACTCCACTCCTGGGCGAAACTATTTTGTACCGAATAAACGGTCACCTGCATCACCTAAACCTGGTGTGATATATGCATGATTATCAAGCTTTTCATCTAATGCAGCGATAAATATATCCACATCTTCATGAGCTGCTTGTAATTTTTCTACACCTTCAGGGGCAGCGATTAAACACATAAAACGAATATTTTTAGCACCACGTTTTTTTAATGAATTAATAGCTTCTATAGCTGAAGCACCTGTTGCTAACATTGGGTCTACAACTACAATTTCTCTTTCTTCAATATCTTGTGGTAATTTCACAAAATATTCAACGGCTTCTAGTGTTTCAGGATCTCTATAAAGACCCACATGACCTATTCTAGCTGCAGGTACTAATGTTAAAATACCTTGTGTCATCCCTAATCCTGCTCTTAAGATTGGTACAAACGCTAATTTTTTACCTGTTAATCTTTTAGCAATCATTTTTGTTACTGGTGTTTCTATTTCCACATCCTGTAATTCTAAATCTCTTGTAACTTCATATGCCATTAACATACCTACTTCATCTACTAGCTCTCTAAATTCTTTAGTCCCAGTATGTACGTCACGGATATAACTTAATTTGTGTTGAATAAGTGGGTGATCAAAAACATGTACTTTGCCCATAAATTTATTTCCTCCAATTTTAATTATATAAAGGATGTTTTGAAGTTAAAGTATTAACTCTTTCTTTCCCTTCGGCTAATGCTTTTTCATTTTCTGGGTCTTTTAAAACTAAACTAATGATTTTCGCAACTTCTTCAAAAGCAGTTTCATCAAAACCACGTGTTGTTGCAGCTGGGGTACCTAAACGAATACCACTCGTTACGAAAGGTTTCTCTTGATCAAAAGGAATTGTATTTTTATTACAAGTTATTCCAATTGCATCTAGTGTTTCTTCAGCAACTTTACCTGTAATACCCACAGAACCTTTGACGTCTACTGCGACGAGGTGATTATCCGTGCCTCCAGATACAACTCTAAATCCTTCGTCAGTCAATGTGTTAGCTAATGTTTTAGCATTTTGAATCACTTGTTGTTGATAAACTTTAAAGTCATCTTGTAATGCCTCACCAAATGCAACTGCTTTAGCAGCAATCACATGCTCTAATGGGCCACTTTGGATACCTGGGAATATCGTTTTATCAATTTGTTTTTTATATTCTTCTTTACATAAAATCATGCCACCACGAGGTCCGCGTAATGTTTTATGTGTAGTTGTCGTTACAAAATCTGCATATTCCACAGGATTTGGATGTAAACCAACTGCGACTAAACCAGCGATATGTGCCATATCAACCATTAATTTTGCGCCAACTTCATCAGCAATTTCTTTGAATCGTTTGAAATCGATTGTTCTTGAATAAGCTGATGCACCAGCAACAATTAATTTAGGTTTATGTTCTTTAGCAACTTTTAATACTTCATCATAATCAATTTGCTCATTTTCTTGGTCTACACCATATTCCACAAAGTTATAAAATTGACCACTAAAGTTCACAGGTGCACCATGTGTTAAATGGCCACCGTGGCTTAAATTCATACCTAATACAGTATCACCGTGTTCTAATGCTACGAGATAAACAGCCATATTGGCCTGAGATCCTGAGTGTGGTTGAACATTAACATGTTCTGCGCCAAATAATTTTTTAGCACGATCAATAGCTAATGTTTCTGACACATCTACGTATTCACAACCGCCATAATATCTTCTATTAGGATAGCCTTCAGCATACTTGTTCGTTAACACTGATCCTTGGGCTTCCATAACTGCTTCTGAAACAAAGTTCTCTGAAGCAATGAGCTCGATATTGTTATTTTGACGGTTAAATTCATTTTGAATCACTTCATATATTTCTTTATCTTGCTTTTGAATAAATGACATTGGTAATTCCCTCGTTTCTGTATTAGTTATATTTTGCTCTTTCGCCACCAATTTTCTTAGGTCTTGAAGAAGCGATGGTTACAATTGCTTCACCAATTTGCTTAACACTTGTACGTTCTGGAATAGCGACATGCTTGATGTGCATTCCAATAAGGGTTTGACCAATATCAATACCTTTAGGTACCGATATATGTTCAACAACTATTGGTTCATCCATATGCTTGTATGCATAAGTGGCAAGACTTCCGCCAGCATGAACATCTGGTACAACCGTAACTTCTTCCATCGTGAGGGGATTGAATTGTGCTCTTTCTATTGTTACCGCTCTGTTTATATGTTCACAACCTTGATATACAAAAGAAACGCCCGTTTCATTTTCGATTACTTTCAATGAATTAAATATTTCTTTAGCTACTTCCATAGAACCTACACTACCAATGCGTTCACCAATGACTTCTGATGTTGAACAACCGATAATGCATAATTCATTAGCCTTGAAAAAAGATTGTGATTTTAATTCATCTAACAATAACATCAAATCTTCCATTCTTGCACCCCTTTTTATTAATGACATAAAAAGTAATTGAATCTCAAACCGCTTTAAAACATACAAAATTGACTGATAGCAAATTTGCTACACGTTTTTATTATAACGTATTTACTAACGTACTTATACTAATTTCACTAATTTATTAGTTTAATATTTTATTTTTTAAACTATCTATCAGTAAATTTAATTCATTATATATTTCAAGATATGCAGATTTACTCCCACCAAACGGATCGGAAACCTCTCCTATCTTGTCTACATACTCATTTAAAGTAAATACGTGATCGGTGTTATCATACAATTCCTTAATTATGCGCTTATGAGATGAACCCATCGTCAATATTAAATCTGCATTTATATCTGAAGCAGTAAAAGACTGGGCTTGGTATGGCACATTTAAATGACGCTCAAGTAAAATTTCCTTAGTATGATCTGATATCGGTTGACCATCTATAGCATACATACCACGTGACACAATTGTATGGTTAGGTAATTTGGACTGAGCGATACTTTCAGCCATAGGACTCCTACAAGTATTTCCTGTACAAACAAAAATGATTTTCATAAATCTGCTCCTTCAATAATAGATTGATTAGCCGCTTTCATCATTCTATTCATAATTGCCGTAGTGTTATCATTCAAATCAAATCCATAAATAAAGGCATGTTGAATTTGATCGTCTTGGTCTAACTGGTGCAATATTTGATAAAGATTATGATTAGCCCCTTTAATATCATTTTCATCTTCGCATAAAGGTATAAATTTCGCAGCTTCTGGTATTAACGCTTGTTTGCTACGAGGTACGATAAACGCTGTTTGTGTCCAATTTGAAGTCGATGTAGGTAACGCATTAAAAGACTTCAATATTTTTACTGGTGTATCAGGTGAATAATGTTTATATTTCATACCTGGAGCAATTGGTTTTTCAGAATCTAATGTACCTATTGTTGTCACACTGTCTGGAATAACCGCTTCTATCATAGATTTTGTGATAGAACCGGGTCTAGCGATTTTAAATGGAAATCGTGTACAATCGAGCACAGTACTTTCTAACCCCTCTTCACTTTGGTCTCCATTCACAATACCATCGATACGCCCGTCCAAATCACGATAAACATGTTCAAATGTAGTCGGTGAGGGTCTGCCACTCAAATTTGCACTGGGTGCCGCAATTGGCATATCAACATATTTTAGTATTTGTCTTCCGATTGGATGACTTGGCATACGCACTGCAATGGAATCTAACCCACCACTAACACTTTCACATAAATAGCCTTTTTTTAATGGAACAATAAATGAAATCGGTCCAGGCCAAAATTCATTCATTAACATTTCAACTTCTTTTGACAGCTTATCTGTAAAAGCTTGTATTTGTTCAACTTTATAGATATGAACAATTAAAGGATTGTCAGATGGTCTACCTTTCGCACTATAAATGTGTTTAATTGCTGCTTCATTACGTGCATCTGCACCCAATCCGTATACAGTTTCAGTTGGTATAGCAATTAAACCGCCATTTTCAAAAATTACTTTTATATCATTCAGTTCATTATCTGTATTCAATTGATTATTAGATTGGCGTAAATCCCATATTTTTGTATTCACTTAGACACACCCTTTCATCTTGTTATCTATTTTAAAACAAAATAAAAAGTTATGCACTCTCATGATTAATCATGTTTAGCACATAACTTATGATCACCAAACAAATGAAATTATTCGGTCGTTATTATTTATATCTTTAATGATTTGTACATCTAAACTTGGATATTTCTCAATAATACGTTGTTTCAATGTTTGTCCTTGATTAAATCCAATTTCAAACACAACTTTCGCATTTGGCAATAATACTTCGCGTAACTGATCTATAATTTTATCATAGATATCATAGCCATTGTTTTTTGCAAAAAGCGCAGTATGTGGTTCATAGTTTAACACTGTATTATCCATAATTAATGCATCATTATCATCAATATATGGCGGATTAGAAATAAGTCCATTTACTTTGATGCCGTGCTCAATCAGTGGCATTAATGTATCACCAAGTAGAAATCTAATTTCTACTTGGTGCATCTTAGCGTTAGCCTTAGCGACAGATAACGCTGAAGTATATAAATCTGTAGCATAAACTTCTAATGAAGGGTCCAATTTTTTTAATGAAATCGGTATATTCCCACTCCCCGTGCCTATATCTACAACACAATCTCCTGAATGAAGTTGATTATAAAAATGAAGCATTACTTCTTCTGTTTCAGGTCTTGGAATAAGACAATGCTTATTCACTTTAAAAACTTCACCATAGAATGTTTGTTTACCTAGGATATATTGTATTGGTTCATCATTTAGCATTCTTTGTGTTGCGTCATCAAATAAGTTTTTATGTTGAAGTGTTACTTCATCATCCATATGCATTAAGTAATTGGCTTTAGACCAATTAAACAAATCCAACATTAACCATTCGGCACGCGTTGATTCAATACCTTGTTCATTGCATTTCACTTTAGCTTGATTTAATAATGTTTTATAATTCACCATTATTTAATTCTTTCAATTTATCAGTTTGTTCCGCTAAAGTTAAAGCATCAATAATTTCATCCAACTTACCTTCCATAATTTGGTCTAATTTTTGTAAAGTTAAACCAATACGATGATCTGTTACACGGCTTTGCGGATAGTTATAGGTTCTGATACGTTCTGAACGATCTCCTGTACCCACTGCTGATTTACGTTGGGCAGCATATTTTTGTTGCTCTTCTTGTAATTTCATATCAAATAAGCGTGCTTTTAATACTTTTAGTGCTTTTTCACGGTTTTGGATTTGCGATTTTTCTGAAGAAGTCGCAATAACACCGGTTGGAATATGTGTAATACGCACAGCTGAATCTGTTGTATTAACGTGCTGACCACCTGCACCACTTGAACGGTATGTGTCAATTTTCAAATCTTCGTTGCGAACTTCTATTTCAACATCTTCTACCTCAGGAAGTACTGCAACTGTAGCTGTTGATGTATGGATACGTCCGCCTGATTCAGTTTCAGGTACACGCTGTACACGGTGTGCACCATTCTCATATTTTAATTTACTAAAAGCACCATTACCAGAAACAGAAAAACTTATTTCTTTATAACCACCATGATCACTTTCGGTAACTTCTACAATATCTGTCTTATAATTTAACGTTTCAGCATATTTGGAATACATTCTAAATAGGTCACCAGCAAAAATTGCCGCCTCATCTCCACCTGCTGCTGCACGAATTTCTACAATAACGTCTTTGTCATCATTAGGATCTTTAGGGATCAATAAGAACTTAAGTTCTTCTTCTAACTTAGGTACTTTATTTTGAAGTGTTTGATGTTCCTCTTTCAACATTTCAATTTCATCATTATCTTTTGTATCACGTAACATTTCTTCTACTTCAGAAATATCTTCTTTTGTTTGTTTATAATCGCGATAAACGTCCACTGTTTTTTGTAATTCTGCCTGCTCTTTAGAATATTTACGTAAATTATCTGGATTATTTACGACATCAGGATCACTTAACATTTCATTTAATTGTTCATATCTTTCTTCTACTATGTCTAATTGATCAAACACTACATTTCCTCCTTCTCAGTATTGCTAGGCGCTACTATATGATGCGCTCTGCATCTGGGTTCATAGCTTTCATTAGCACCAACTAAAATGACTGGGTCGTCGATTTTTGCTGGGTTACCATCAATTAATCTTTGCGTACGACTTGACGATGCACCGCAAACCGCACAAACTGCTTGAAGTTTAGTTACATCCTCACTCACAGCCATCAATTGTGGCATTGGCTCGAAAGGTTGTGCTCTAAAGTCCATATCTAGACCAGCAGTAATGACTCTATGTCCTTTTTCAGCTAACTGTTCAGCTATATGTACAATACCATTTTCAAAAAATTGCACTTCGTCTATTCCAATTACATCTACTTCTGATAAATCGTGCTTTAATATCTCAGCTGCTGTCGAAATATTAATTGCTTCTATAGCATTGCCATTGTGAGAAACAATCTTATCTTTATGATAGCGGTCATCTATAGCTGGTTTAAATACAACTACTTTTTGTTTAGCATAAAGCCCTCGTCTTAATCGACGAATAAGCTCTTCAGATTTGCCACTAAACATACTTCCAGTAATACATTCAATCCACCCGGAATGATAAGTTTCATACATTATGCGTTCCACCTTTTTTCAAAACATAATCGATTCATTATATCATATTTTCCACTACAAAATAGGATATATTTTCAAGTTACTGCGTTAATTTTATGTAACAATTTGGGATATATAAATAGAACTATCGTTAAATTCTCATTGAACTGCCTACTAACAAAACTGATCCACTTTGTTTCAACATTGTATACAAACTTAAATTTAATGCTATACTTGCAGCCAGTATCGTTACTCATAAAATAAAGGAATTTCAACATTTTTTATGATATCTATTTGTGATTAGGAAGTGCTTTTTAACATAAAAAGGCATTCTCATAAAATGAGAATGCCTTATACCAACAATTATTCGTTGCTTGATTTGAATCCGAATTTTTTGTTGAAACGTTCCACACGACCATCCGCCGCAGCGAATTTTTGACGTCCTGTGTAGAATGGATGTGAATCAGATGAAATGTCTAAACGAATAACTGGGTATTCATTACCATCTTCCCATTCCATTGTCTCTGATGATGTTTTAGTTGAACCACTTAAGAATTTAAAATCTGTAGTAGTATCTAAAAAGATAACATTGTGATATTCAGGATGAATATTTTGTCTCATTATTTTCAGCTCCTTTGCCCTGAACCATCTGGAACAGAGTTTTTTGTGAGTTTTTTACCCAATACTTGATAATTATAATGTCTATAAATATAAAACGCAACCCTAAATCTCATATTGGTATTATATCTATGAATCATTTAGTAATTAAATGATTGGTTTACCCGTTTTTGTGCTTTCTTTAGCAGCTTTTTGTAACTGTTCAAAGAATTCTTGGTTATTGTCTGTTCGTTTGAGTTTACGAACAAATCTTTCTGTAAAGTCCGTTGAATCTGTAAACATATTGCGTAATTGCCATAATGAATCCAGTTCTTTGGGATCAATGAGCAATTCTTCTTTACGTGTTGAACTGCGTCCAATATCAATTGCTGGAAATACTCGACGTTCTGCTAATTTACGATCTAAATGTAACTCCATGTTTCCAGTACCTTTAAATTCTTCGTAAATCATGTCATCCATACGCGAACCAGTTTCAACTAAAGCTGTAGCTAATATAGTCATACTGCCACCCGCTTCAATATTTCTTGCTGCACCAAAGAATGCTTTTGGTTTGTGTAAAGATGCTGGATCTAACCCACCAGATAACGTACGACCACTTGGCGGAATAACAAGGTTATAAGCACGTGCCAATCTTGTTATAGAATCCATTAGTATAATGACATCCTTACCAATTTCAACTAAGCGTTTCGCACGTTCTAATAATAATTCTGCAACTTTGACATGGTGTTGAGGTGGCTCATCAAATGTAGAATGAACTACTTCTGCAGTTTCTACAGATCTTTCTATATCAGTAACCTCTTCTGGTCGTTCTCCTACTAATAATACAAATAATTCTGCATCAGGTTTATTCTTTGCAATTGCATTTGCAATTTCTTTTAATAAAGAGGTTTTCCCTGCTTTAGGCGGTGCAACGATAAGTCCACGTTGTCCTAATCCAATTGGCGTGATTAAATCCATGATTCGAGTTGAAAAATTCTGCTTTGTAGTTTCTAACACAATTCTTTCTTCTGGATATAACGGCGTTAACGCCTGGAAATGAGGACGTTTTTTTACTTCTTCTGCATTCTCATCATTAACAAAGTCAACCTGTAATAAACCATAATACTTTTCATTATCCTTTGGCTTTCTAACCTTACCAGTCACTTTATCTCCTCGTTTAATTTCAAAACGACGAATTTGACTAGCTGAGATATAGATATCTTTTTCTCCCTTAGAATAATTAACTGTTCTTAAAAAGCCATAACCATCTTGTTGGATATCATCTAGAATGCCTTCCATATAATAGTTACCATCTTTTTCCATTTGCGCTTCCATAATCGCGAGAACAAGTTCTTTTTTATTCAATTTACTATAGTTTGTTAGCTTAAGAGATTTTGCTTTTTGAGTGAGATCTTTTGTAGTGTAATTTTTGTATAACTCGTGGAACGATTCATACTGAGGTGATGTTCGTACTTTTTCAGGCATTATCTTGCACCCATTTCATAAATAAGTTTTTTAAATAACATAGTAACTACGCTACTACTTTTATAACTATAGCAAATTTCCTATTTAATTACAAAATGTATTTCGATATATAAATTATAAAAAGAGAGTAGAACAGAAATCTAATTTCTCTTAAAAAGATTTCATTGTTCTACTCTCATATAGATTCACATTACCTATTAAATTAACTTATTAATTGTAGTAACCTGCAATTGATTTAACTTCTAAGAATTCTTCGATTCCGTAGTCGCCCCATTCACGGCCTAAACCAGATTGTTTATAACCACCGAATGGTAAATCAGGTTTACGTCCAGCTTCGTTAATTTCAACTGTACCTGCTTCAATTGAACGTGCTACTTTATGAAGTGTATCTTTATCACTACCATAAACGTAACCAGCTAAACCATATTTTGTATCATTTGCAATTTTGATTGCTTCATCTAAATCATTATATGTGATCACAGACATTACTGGTCCAAATATTTCTTCTTGGGCAATTGTCATGCTGTTATCTACATTATTAAAAATAGTTGGTCTTGCAAAGTAACCTTTGTCTAATCCTTCAGGTTTACCAGGGCCACCATATAATAATTCGGCACCTTCTTCAATACCTTTGTCAATATAGGCTTGTACTTGGTCAAATTGTTTTTTGCTTATAATTGGTCCAACTTGTGTACCTTCTTCTCTAGGGTTACCTACTTTTACTTGACTGAATTTTTCTTTTACAGCTGTTAAAAAGTCTTCTTTTATACTTGCTGGAACGATTGTTCTTGTACCTGCAGTACAAACTTGCCCTGTGTTGAACACTACTTTATTAGCAGCTGCACTTGCTGCACCATCGATATCAGCATCATCTAAAATAATATAAGGTGATTTACCACCTAGTTCAAGTGATACTTTTTTGAAATCTTCTGCAGCTTTTTTCATAATACTTGAACCTGTTGGGCCAGAACCAGTAAATGACATCATTCTTACTTTTGGATGTTCACTTAATGGATTACCTACACCTTGTCCATCACCATTGACTAAGTTAAATACACCTTTAGGTACACCCACTTTATCAAAAATTTCTGCTAATATAATAGCTGCAAATGGTGTTTCTTCTGAAGGTTTAAATACTACCGGACTACCAGCAGCAAAAGCAGCAGCTAATTTCAATGACGTTTGATTTGTTGGGAAGTTCCATGGTGTAATAAGTCCTGAAACACCGATTGCTTCTTTGACAACTAAATCATCGCCTCGACGTTCTTCAAATTGGAAATCATTTAATGCATCACGTGCTGCTTCAAAATGATCTAAGCCCATTTGATAGTGTACATTTTCCGCTACAGATAGAGGTGCACCTAATTCGTCTGTAATTGCTTGAATTAAGTCTTCTTTTCTATTTTTATATTCTTGTACTATTTGATCTAATAAATCTTGTCTTTCTTTAACTGAAGTGTGTCTGAATTCTAAATATACGTTATCTGCTGCTTCTACAGCTTTTTCCACGTCTTCTTTATTACCTTTAGCAATCGTACCAGCAACTTCTTCTGTTGCAGGATTAATTACTTCAAGTGTTTCTCCACTTGTACTTTCAACCCATTCTCCGTTGATATATTGTTTAGTGAAATTTCTCATCAATAATTCACTCCTTAACTTTTGTTGATAATACCATTTTAACCGAGATTTCATTTTTTTAAACATAAGTGCTCACGCCAAATCGTAGCAAACGTTGTTATAAAGCGTTTTCCATTCATTTTACACAATTTTTTTAACCCATTAAATTTCAGCGCCATTTTGTTATTCAGTGAATAACTACATGTACACTCCAATTCATATACAAAATGAGACCAAGACATCGATTTATGTCTTGGTCTCTTTAAAAATTCAGAGCAATCGAAAATGATTAAATTATACTTCCACTTTAATACGCTACTTTCCAATCACAACTAATAGAATTGATTGTCTTTAGAAATACCTAATTAAGACTGTGTGCTCCATTCTCTTTTAGTAATATTTTGAATTTCGCTTTTACTTTAGAATTTAATTACTATTTATTTTCGAGTTCAATATAATCTTGAGCCCATTTTTCCATTGGCACTAATGCTGCTGCTAAAGCATCACCTTTATCTGTCAGTTGGTAAAGAATATTCATTGGACTGGTAGAAACCACTTTCTTTTCAACTAGTCCCCATTCACTAAGATCCGTTAACTTTATGCTAAGTGCACGTGGTGTAATTGTCTTTAAATCACGTTTCATATCTGAAAAGTGTGCAGACTTTTCCGTACATCTAGATAAATAATTAATAATAAGACCATTCCAACTTCTACCTACTATTTTAAAGGTTTCTTCTAGATAAGGGCAAACCTTCATGGTCATCACCTCAATATCGATTTATTCTATTATCATTTAAACTAAGTACACTTTGGTTACTAAGTATATTTATTATACCACATTTTCTATACTTCTTCAGTCCAAATGTCTGCACCTAAAGATTTTAAAGTACTAACGATATTAGTATAACCACGATAAATATGCTTCACATTATAAATTGTTGTAACACCTTCAGCTAATAAACCAGCTACAATAAGGCAAGCACCTGCACGTAAATCACTAGCATAAACTTCTGCGCCAGTAAGTTTAGATGGCTTAATTGTTGCTGTACCATTATCTGCCGAAATATCTGCACCCATGTTTTTCAATTCATCTACATGTCTAAAACGTGCTGGATAAATCGTTTCGGTAACAAATGATACACCATCAGCCATAAACAATAATGGGGTAATAGGTTGTTGAAGATCGGTAGCAAATCCAGGATATACAAGTGTTTTAATATCAACACTAGCATATGGTGTACTACGTTGGATTACGGCGCTATCATCACCAACTTGAATATCAACACCAAGCTCTTTTAATTTCACTGTTAATGGTTCTACATGCGTTGGAATAATATTATTAATTGTTATATCTTCACCACATGCTGCGGCAATACACATATATGTACCAGCTTCAATTCTATCTGGAATGACCTGATGATGTGAACCGTGTAAATGTTCTACGCCATTAATCTTAATCGTACTTGTGCCAGCGCCTTTGATATCTGCACCTAAGCTTGTTAAGAAATTAGCTACGTCAACTACTTCTGGCTCTTTTGCAGCATTCTCAATGACAGTTTGACCTTCAGCACGAACTGCTGCAAGCATAATATTGATTGTTGCACCAACACTTACAATATCTAAAAAGATATTCGCACCTGTTAATTTGTCAGCCTCTATCTTCATTGATGTAGAACTTGATTCATCAATTTTAGCACCTAAAGCTTTGAAACCTTTAATGTGTTGATCAATGGGTCTCGGTCCTAAAGGACAACCACCTGGTAATCCAATCACACATTTTTTAAACCTACCTAACATAGCGCCCATCATATAATATGAAGCACGTAACGATTCTACTTTATTATTAGGTAATGGTGCATTTTCAATTTCATTTGGATCAACATTTAATGTCATACCATCTAATTCAGTCTTAATATTTAAATCTCCAAGTAAACTTACTAAAGTTTCTACATCAGAGATTTCTGGAAGGCCTTCAATTGTTACTTTGTCTTCAGCCAAAATTGCGGCTGGAATAATTGCTACTGCACTATTTTTAGCACCGTGGTTGTTCACTTCACCTTTTAGTGTTTGACCACCTCTAATTTTAATCACTTCTTGAGCCATTCGTATGTTCTCCTTTGTCTTTCAATCAATATTTCTCTTCCATAACATCATTTGCATTATAAATTAATTTATTACAGTTTGCAAAGCACATCAGTTTATTAAAATTTATTTCATATAAAATAAAGTGTTTTCTCTTGTATATAATTTTTTTACTATTGTTTCAATTTCCCATTATTTACCAATTCAAATCATAATTATAAGGATTTATTATTAAAATTTTATGTTATCCGTGCTTTCCTGATTGCTTTTTTACACAAACCTAACAAATTATAACATAAAAAAGAGAGCGAAGCAGAAATCAAAAAAATGAATTTGATTTCGACGTCTCGCCCTCATAAATCGATACAACATATATAAAGTATCAAAAGTTATTCGTTAACTTATTTTGCTTGGTTAGATGTACCAAACTCTTTAATTTTACCAATAACAGTAGCTTTAATCGCTTCACGTGCAGGTCCTAAATATTTACGAGGATCATACATTTCTTTATCATTGTCTAAAGCTTCACGAACAGCTTTAGCTGAAGCAATTTGGTTTTCTGTATTTACATTGATTTTAGCAGTACCAAAAGGAATTGCTTTTTGGATATCTTTCGTTGGGATCCCTGTACCACCGTGTAATACTAATGGTAATCCTGTAGAAGCACCAATTTCTTCCATTTCTTTAAATCCTAATTTTGGTTCACCTTTATAAGGTCCGTGTACTGAACCTAATGCTGGCGCTAATGTATCGATACCTGTTTTTTCAACAAGTTCTTGACATTCTTTAGGATCTGCATAGATTACGCCGTCAGCAACTACATCATCTTCTTGTCCACCAACAGTACCTAATTCTGCTTCAACTGAAACACCATGTTCATGAGCATATTCTACAACTTTTGAAGTGATTTCAACATTGTCTTCGAATGAACCATGTGAAGCATCAATCATTACTGATGTAAATCCAGCGTCAATTGCTTCTTTACATTTTTCAAAGCTTGAACCGTGGTCTAAGTGAATTGCAACTGGTACAGTAATTTCTTTGTCATGCATTAAACCTTCAACCATTTTAACAACTGTATAGAAACCACCCATGTAACGAGCAGCACCTTCAGATACACCTAAAATTACAGGAGCGTTCTCTTCTTGAGAAGCTTCTAAAATTGCTTGAGTGAATTCTAAGTTATTAAGGTTATATTGACCTACTGCGTAACCATTTTCTTTTGCATCTATTAACATTTCTTTCATTGAAACTAAAGGCATGAAAGTTCCTCCTTGGTGCTTTAAGCACATATTTTTACAGTCTAATTATATCAAAGTCATATACCTTTTGCATTCTTCAATATATTTGTAAGCGTTTTTATTTTATATTTTTATTCTAGATGTATAAAAATCGCCTAAATTTCAAATTTTAATAATCGTTTATACCCCATTTTTATATACATACATTTGAACGAAGCACTAAATAAAAAAAGACACACATCTCGACGTAATAGTTCGAGTATGTGTGTCTTAACATATTATTTAGATTGCTGATGGTTCAATGATGCTTCTATAAATGCTTTGAAAATCGGTTGAGGGCGATTAGGTCTTGATAAAAATTCTGGATGGAATTGACATGCAACGAAAAAGTCATTGCTTGGAATTTCTACCATTTCTACTAAACGACCATCTGGACTTGTTCCAGAAAACACCATTCCGTTTGCTTCGAGTTGTTCTCTATATTCATTATTAAATTCATAACGATGACGGTGTCTTTCTTCAATTTCAGTTTCATTATAAATTGAATCTGCTAATGTACCTTCTTTGATATGACAAGGGTATAAACCTAAGCGTAGTGTACCGCCTAAATCTTCGATATCTTTCTGTTCTGGTAATAAGTCGATTATAGGATGTGGTGTATTAGGATCTAATTCTGCTGAATGCGCGTCATCTAGTCCAATGACATTTCGAGCAAACTCAACAGTTGCTAATTGCATACCTAAACAAATACCGAAATATGGCACATTATTTTCACGTGCATATTTAATAGCTGATATCTTACCTTCACTTGCACGGAATCCAAATCCACCAGGTACTAATATACCATCAACTTCTGCTAATATTTCAGCAACGTTTTCATCGGTAACTTCACTTGAATCAATCCATTTCACTTCGATATCTTTTTTGAATGGATATCCAGCATGTTTTAATGACTCGACAACTGACAAATATGCATCTTGTAAGCTTACATATTTACCTACTAAACCAATTGTTATCTTGCCATCTAAACTGTTAACCGTATCTAATAAATATTGCCACTCATCTAATTGCGTTTCGTATTTTGGATTTAATTCTAAACGCTTAATCACAATATCGTCCATATCTTGTTTACTTAATTGTAAAGGTATCTCATATAATGAATCAGCATCACGACATTCTATAACGCTTGCTTTATCAATATCACAGAATAGCGCAATTTTATCTTTTAAATCTTGAGTAAGTTCATATTCTGTTCTAACAACAATTAAATCTGGTTGGATACCAAGACCTCTTAATTCTTTCACACTATGTTGTGTTGGTTTTGTCTTCATTTCTCCAGCAGCTTTGATATATGGTAACAAAGTACAGTGAACATACATTACATTTTCGCGTCCTAAATCACTACGGATTTGTCTAATTGCTTCAATAAATGGCAATGACTCTATATCCCCTGTTGTACCACCAATTTCAGTAATAACTACATCTGCATTTGTACTTTCCCCAGCTAATAATAAACGCTCTTTTATTTCATTCGTAATGTGCGGGATAACTTGAACTGTACCACCTAAATAATCACCACGACGCTCTTTTTTTAAGACATGAGAATAAACTTTCCCAGCCGTTACATTTGAATATTTATTTAAATTTATATCAATAAATCTCTCATAATGTCCTAAGTCTAAGTCAGTTTCAGCACCATCGTCTGTCACAAAAACTTCACCATGTTGATATGGACTCATTGTGCCTGGGTCAACATTTAAGTATGGATCAAATTTTTGAATCGTGACTTTTAATCCTCTATCTTTTAATAATCTTCCTAAAGATGCTGCCGTGATACCTTTACCCAATGAAGAAACAACTCCACCAGTTACAAAAATGAATTTTGTCATGTTCTGCCTCCTATGATTAAAACCGTATTTTCTTACAATACGTTTTGATTCGTATCAAATTTCCAAATTAGTTGCTAAATTTTGTGATACAACATTTACATATTTAAATGCTTCATCATTATATGTATTAATTGTCGTAACAAGTACTTTCAAAATATAAAATACTATAAAACTGATATATTATTTAAAACAAAAAAATCGCTCCCTCTCACATGGTTGTAAGGGGGAGCGTATAATATTTATACACGTCGTCCTAATTAAAGGAGCCCGAATAAAATTTTATCATGTTCACGAAAAAAGTCAATTAAATCTCAAAGAATTATTCTTCTGTTTCTTCTTCGTCTTCAAATTCTTCTTCTTCTTCATCTTCTTCGTCTAAATCTTCATCATCTTCATCGATAACGATATCTGTTTCATTAAGATCTTCATCAACATCGTCATCTTCTGGATCTTCTGGATCATTCAAAGTCTCTTGGTCATCTGTAACTGCTGGAATATCATCATCATCATCAGCCTCATCTTCACCAAGTAATTTTAAGTTTTTATCTTCTTCATCATCGTCGTCCAGAATATCAAATTTTTGAATCGTAGGCGCAATTTTTTCTTCAATATCTGCAACTGAATACCAATCACGTAATCCCCAAATATTTTCACCAACATTTAAAAAACGACCATCTGTGTTTAAATCTGTATAGAATTGAACAATTCTATTTTCGATTTCGTCGTCTTCATAATGTCCAAGTGCTTTAAATTCATCAATAATATCATATAAGTTCATTGTGTCATTTTTTTCATTTAATAACGTATATGCCATATCGATAAATGATTTCTCATCAACCATTTCTTTTGTGTAATCTTGAATTCTCATTATTTATTCTTCCTTTCAAAGGCGTTTATCCAAATCAGTACTAAGTTTAACATAAGTAATAATAACAAATGTAAATTATAAATGACAATTCCTGATTTCGCAATCGCATTTAGTAATTTATATATTTTTCAAAGACAATATAATCATCTGCGGCATCTATTTCAACAAAATTACTGTTTATACATAACGGTTTTAATTCATTATTTTCACCATACAAAGTGATTGTCAATAACTTTACATTATCAAAATGTTTACGTACATATGTAGATAATTGTCTCAATGCGCTTTCAGCAATACCATGGTGCCGTTCTTCTTTGTTAACTTCAACCGAAGAGATATTCATTCGATCTTCATGTCTTTCAATAGCAATAAATCCCACTTTATTATCATCTTTAATTAAATCAATGATATGAATATTGAATGGTTGTTCTTCTGTGTTCGGTTTTAATTTTAAAGAAGAGACATGTTTAGAATCTAGATCAAGGTAATATAACCTTTCTTTTCCAATAGGTCCTTCTTCTTTTGTAGCTGCATGCATAAAGCCCGCACGTTCATAAACATTCCAAGCGCCTTTATTTTCAGCGTCGACCACTAAATATAAATGGTTAAAATTTGGAAAAAGTGTCTGTACATACCTAGGCAGATACATCATCATTTTCGTACCATAGCCATAACCTTGAAAATCTTCATTGACTGATAAGGATCTCACATATATAACTTGATTTGGCGTGTCATATCCTTCATGTTGATAATACTGATGCAGTACAAAGAAGCCAACGACTTCACCTTCATCATTTAGTGCAATATTTGGAATTCTATCTTCATCATTGATCGCATCATCCAATACATCTTTAGGTAATGATGAATAAATTTGCTGTCTTTCACTTAATTTGAAATCATATAAAGATTGTCTATATTTTTCTTCATAAACTTGTACCGTAATATTTTCAAAATTTTCCTTTATAAACATGTTTTAATCCCCTATTAAAAACGTAGTCGTTATTTATTCATACCACTTCTGAATCAAATCAACCTATAAATTTACATATAATTTAGAAACATACCTAATTAATTAACAGCCTTAATTGTGAACTATTCTATCAATCCTATTAAATCCATATTTGATTTTCCTTCATTTTATTATACTATAAGTTATAATGGAAATTTTTATTAGGGGGAATACAGATGAAGATAGGTGTCGATGCTGGTGGCACGCTCATTAAAATTGTTCAAGAAAAAAACGGTGAACGAACATACAGCACAAGATTAACTACTGAAATTGAGGAAGTCATTCAATGGTTAAATCAACAAGATTGTAACAACATTAATCTGACGGGTGGGCAAGCTGCCATGATTAATGAACAACTCAATTGTGAATCTCGTGTATTTGTTGAATTTGATGCTGCAGCTAAAGGGCTAGAAATTCTATTAGAAGAACAAGGTCATTTCTTAGATGATTATATTTTCACTAATGTTGGTACTGGTACTTCACTTCATTTTTCAAATGGCAAAGCGCAAAAGCGTGTAGGCGGAATAGGCACCGGTGGCGGTATGATACAAGGCCTTGGATACCTACTCACAGGTATCAGTAACTATAAACAGTTAACTGATACAGCTCAAAATGGTAACCGTGATATTATAGATTTAAAGGTAAAACATATATATAAAGATAGTGAGCCTCCTATTTCTGGCGATTTAACTGCAGCTAACTTTGGTAATGTGCTACATCATTTAGATGAATCATTTACAGATGCAGATAAATTGGCTTCTGTAATTGCAGTCGTCGGTGAAGTCATTACTACAATGTCAATTACTGTCGCAAGAGAACATAATACAAAAAATGTTGCCTATATCGGTTCTTCCTTCCACAATAACGATTTATTAAAGGATGTCGTCAAAGACTATACTGTTTTACGTGGGTGTGAACCTTATTATATTGAGCATGGTGCATTTTCTGGTGCTCTAGGTTCTATACATTTATAATGCTTATATTCATTAAATTATATAATGTATAGACTGCTCATTAAGCACGTTTATCTGCCACAATATGACATATTAAAAACAGGACATTATATGAGTTATCTAAATGAAAAATGATTTTGTAGGATTTTTTACAATCATACTGAATGGGTATAAACAAAAAACTGTAATTTCTAGTTTAAAACACTAGAAATTACTGTTTTATTTATAAATATGAAATTGAATAATACAGATACTAATCATGTAACTGTTTAAAATAAGCAGTTGGACTTTACACCAATTGTTTAAATTGACAAAAAGCCTAGACGCCTAATTATGTTCCAGACTTTTTGACATTATCTATTTATGACTCAATCTCTTTATTTCAACTAGTTATTACTCCAAACAAATCTATAACTATTTCGATACGATAAAATTTGTGCTCTAAATTATAAATATTATAAATACATAACTCATAAACAGCTATATTGTTGATAACCTTTAATTAAAATGTTAACTGGTCAATTACTTTTTGAGCAGGCACAACGGTTCCGACTACGCCTGACTTCAAGTCTATTGCAACTGCATGGTCATCATCACGTAACGTATCTAACCATTCAGCAAATACTTCCCCTTCAATCTCAATAATTTCACATTCTTCAAAATCTTGATTTCTCACCTTTTCAGCTCTGTTTTTAATACTCCATACAGGCATAATATGTGGTTTTTGGTGTGCTTCATCACTGATCATGATAAATTGTTTTTCATTCTTATTAGTTAATCCAAACACAGCATCTTCTTTAGCAACATCTTTAACAAATTCTTTCAATCTAATACTATCCAAATCAGACATCAATTCATTTGAAGCTGCAACGATACGAACGCGTTCACCATCTTTATGTGAAGTTGGGTTCATCAATACCTCATCATCTTCATCAAAAATATCGTCAATTTCATAAGTTACAAAACGATCAATATCAACCGTTTTTACTTTGTCATATTCAATTTGCTCTTTATTTAAATAACTTTCTGCTGTTGCTTTATCTGTCCAAGCACATACTACATTTTGTTCAGATATTTCTTGTCTAATCAAATGCTTTGATTTAGTTGCGACATAAAAAACTTCATTTATTAAAATATCTTGAAAAAATGAACTTTCTTTGTAAGACATATTTTCACCTTCAATTCATTTATAATAATTACTTATATTTAAAATATAAATGACTGTATGTTTTTAGTCAATCAACGAATGTTCCTTATAAATTTAGAAAGTATTAACAGGAATCAAATTTTTCAATAAAAATTAAAGAATAAAAGTCATTCTCTTCCTTGGCTAATATTCTAATCGTATACATAACCACTACGCATTCGCATAAAATATATCAATAGTACTTTGGATCGCTGGTAGTAGTTCACATCTATTGTCCAATTAAAAAATCTGAGACACCTATTTATGTCCCAGACACTTTACATTTTTAGCTTTTAAATTATTATCTACTGAGTAGAACCACTAATTTTAATTCCACATTTTATTTTTCTTGAATCTCTTTTAGAAATTGTTGCTCCAATGTATCAACCGTAGCTTTGTTTTCAGCATGCCATATACAACCAAATCTAGATTGCACCGTATCATTTTCAAACCATTCACCATCATAATAAGAAAGTGGAAATAATACGCCCAGTCGCACATATTTCAAAATTGTCGCAAAAAATTGTTCGTTATCACCAGGCGAAATATAACTATAAAATTTATGATAGCCTTGTTGAAGTAAAGGCTCTAACAACAACATACTTGTCGAACCATTTTGTCTAAAATTCAAATCAATCGCATATACATCATTTTTGTCGTCTAATAACAAGTCAAAGCCCGCTACGCCAAAGTAACCTTTAGATACCCCAATTTCCATGATTTCTCTACCAGCTTCTATCACGTGTTTAGGTACATCCGGCGCATTTTCATTTCCACTATAATAGCCGTAAGCATCTGTGAGTTGAGCTGAAGTACCTATATATCGTATGCCTCCATTTTCAGAATATGCAAATTGTACACAATAATTAGCAATCGCTTCTATCTTTTGCTCTATAATCATTGTGTCTGTTTCTGATTGAGCTTGAGCAATTCGTGTTTTTGCTTTTGTTAAATCTTCTTCTGAATAACAAATCATTACACCATACCCGCCAGCAGTTGGTAAGTCATCCCCAGGTTTTAATACAAATGGGAACGACCATTCAGACACCGCCGCCTCAAAATCTTCAATGTTTACAACTTCTCGACGGGGAAGGAATTGATTGTTCGTCCATTCAGGAATTCTTGCTTTATTATTTAATGCAACAAAGATATCTTTATCTAGTGCATAATGCGCTTTAGTTAATATATCTTCACCATGAATATATTGAAAATAAATTTTCTTATTCTCTTCTTGCGCTAACACTTTTAAAGTTTGTTCATAACTTTGTTGATCGTTGAATTGAATGATATTTGTAGGCATTGTTTTCCCTACCGCTTCAAATAACTGCTTTAATTTATCAGTGACGCTCGCTTCATGAACGATTACTGGCATATGATTAGCTATTATCAGCTCTCTACCTGTTAAAAAATTCGATTGGTGTTCTTCAGGTTCCAGCCATGGATTTGAAATATAAGACGGTCTAGAAGTATAGACAACGCTAGAATCGTAAAGGTCACTAAGTGTTAATTTGGGTCTATGAGAGCGTTCTTTAGTCATTTTTTATGCCCCTTTATAAATTGATGTTGTTCAATAATCTCATCAAACAACGCTTGATTCGTTAATAATTCTAATCCCATAAGCGAGAGAATCTTAGCACCTCTAATTAACGCTTGGCCCCCATGGGTACTTGCTGCAGCCTCTCTAAATCTATGCGTATGACCTACTAAATTACGTGATCCAATTTTAATATGTGGATGTATCGTTGGTACAACATGACTCACATTTCCCGTGTCAGTAGAGCCATAACCAAAATCATCATCAATGACAGCTTCACCCATTTCTGTTGCATATTTAGCAAATAAATCATCTAATTTTGAAGATTTTATAAACTCGTTCACGCCATTTTGTATAGGTCCAAATTCATAATCACATCCAGTTTGCAATGCCGCACCTTTAGCTATTTGACCAACTCGTTCAGTTAAAATGTCTAACTCATGGCGACTTGTTGCTCTAGTATAGAATCTCGCATGTGTAAAATCAGGTATAATATTCGCTGCTTGTCCACCATCCAATATAACGCCATGGACACGTTGACTACTTTTTATATGCTGACGTAATTGCGCAACCCCATTAAAATATGAAATCATTGCATCAAGTGCATTTTTCGCTTCATCTGCATTTTCAGATGCATGCGCACTTTTACCAAAAAATTTAACATCTAGTACATCTACAGCCAAAGTATTGATTGTTCTGTATGTTTCATTACCAGGATGCACCATTAAGGCGATATCTAAATCATCAATAATACCTTCTTTAACATAAGTCGCTTTAGCACTACCGTTTTCTCCACCTTCTTCTGCAGGACAGCCTAATACAATTACTTTTCCGCCGACTTTATCAATCACTTGCTTTAAGGCTATACCCGCAAATGTACTAGCGGTACCAATAATATTATGACCACACGCGTGACCTAACCCTGGCAATGCATCATATTCGGCCAAGTAACCTATAGTTGGTCCCGTTTGTCCTGAATCATAACTTGCTATAAAGCCAGTCGCATGTCCTGCTATATTTGTTTCGACTTCAAAACCATGTTGCGTTAACGTTTCCGTTAACGTTCTAGATGCAAATATCTCCTCATTACCTAATTCAGGTCTTTGATGGATTTGATGGCTCATTTCTAAATATTTATACTTTTCATTTTCTATATAGTCCAATACAATTTGTTTATTTTCCATAATTCAACACTGCCTCCTAAATTACTTGGCATTATGTTTATACTCAATTTATAAAATAAATCAAATGCAATAAGTAATTTATTAAATAACACAACATATGATTCATAATGCACAAAACATGATTTAATTATTACTTATTCTATCGGGTTTATTGAATTCTGTCATTCATTTTCTGAAATTTATAAAAATAACTTTCATACCCCTTTATACCACATTTCAAAAATTGTAAATCCTCTTTTAACTTGTTACAATTAATTTAAGTTATATATGAGGAGGATACACCATGCCAAAAATGAACGTAGAAAGTTTTAATTTAGATCATACAATCGTTGTAGCACCTTTTGTGAGATTAGCAGGGAAAATGGAAGGCGCTAACGGTGATGTAATTCATAAATATGATATCCGCTTTAAACAACCAAACAAAGAGCATATGGATATGCCTGGATTACATTCATTAGAACATTTAATGGCAGAAAATATTAGAAATCATTCAGATAAAGTCGTTGATATTAGTCCAATGGGTTGCCAAACAGGATTTTACGTTTCATTTATCAATCATGATGACTATGAAGATGTGTTAAATATTATCGAAGCAACAATTAAAGATGTATTAAATGCTACAGAAGTGCCAGCATGTAATGAAGTTCAATGTGGTTGGGCTGCTAGCCATTCATTAGAAGGCGCCAAAGAAATAGCCCAAACATTCTTAGACAAAAAAGCTGAATGGCATGATATCTATGGTGAAGCACAATAATTTATAATGTGAGTTAGCATTTTATAAATATATAAAATAAGAGAGCACAGCGTCATTTCAAACGCATGTGCTCTCTTATTTTAGTTTAGTAAGTTATAATTTTTTGATTAATTTCATCATCACAAATTGCAATGGAATACGTCCGTATAAAGCCCATTTCGGAAGTTGTTGACCAGCAATTGGAATTTGTTTGCGCGCCATATAAATATTCGCTGGTAAGACCGCCCATAAAAACGCTATGAGTGCATTTTTTTGACTCTTAGTAGGTTGTTTCATTAATAATATGACACCAAACACGATTTCCATAACGCCTGTGATTAACACAGCTGCTTTTCGAAATGGTAAGTACGCTGGTACAATACATCTAAATTGTTCTTCATCTTTAAAATGGAGTACCCCTGCAACACTAAAGACAATTCCAAATAGCATTCTTAAAATACGCATTACTTTTCAACACCCATTTCTTTCAAATAGCTTTTGCCAAATTCAGGTAATTTCACACCAAAATTATCAGCAATCGTTGCACCTAAAGAACTAAATGTGCTGTCTATCGTTAGCTCATGATAGTCAGTCATTTTAGGACTAAACATAAGTACAGGAATGTATTCTCTAGTATGATCCGTACCATCTGCAGTTGGATCATTACCATGGTCTGCTGTAATAATAACTAAATCTTCTTCTTGTAAGTGATTCATAAGTTCAGATAAACGTTCATCAAAATCTTTAATCGCTTGTGCATATCCAGGTTTATCACGACGATGGCCATAAAGGGCATCGAAATCAACAAGATTTAAAAAGCTTAACCCATTAAAGTCACGTTGCACAGTTTCAATTAATTTATCAATACCATCCATGTTATCTTTGGTACGTATCGATTCAGTCACACCTTCACCGTCAAATATATCATTAATTTTACCAAGGGCAATGACATCATAACCATTATCTTTTAATTCATTCATTACTGTTCTACCAAATGGTTTTAATGCATAGTCATGTCTATTAGAAGTTCGTTTAAATGAACCTGGCTCTCCAATATAAGGTCTAGCAATGATTCTGCCTATTAAATATTTAGGATCCTTGGTTAATTCTCTTACTTTTTCACAGATGTCATATAGTTCCTCTAAGGGAATAATATCTTCATGAGCTGCAATTTGAAGTACTGGGTCTGCAGAAGTATAGACAATTAGATCACCCGTCTTCATCTGATGTTCGCCCCATTCATCTATGATTTGCGTACCGGATGCAGGACGATTGGCTACAACTTTACGTCCTGTTAACGTTTCGATTTCATTAACCAGTTCTTCTGGAAAGCCTTCTGGATAGACCTTAAATGGTTGCATGATATTTAGCCCCATAATCTCCCAATGGCCAGTCATGGTATCTTTGCCGACTGAAGCTTCACTCATTTTTGTGTAAAAAGCTTGTGGTTCCACTTCTTTATCAATAACCGGAAGAGGTTCAATATTACCTAAACCTAATTTTTGTAAGTTAGGTAATGACTGTTCAAATCCTTCGAGCGTATGCTTTAAAGTGTGACTGCCTTCATCATCAAAAGCTTTTGCATCAGGTCCTTCTCCAATACCAACAGAGTCCATGACAATTAAATGAACTCGTTTAAATGGTGTAGTCATAATATTCCTCTCCTATTCAGTAATTATTTTATGAATCAATGTTGGTTCATTACCAGTGTCACTAATCGTAATACTTTGCAATAGTTTATCTTTTACGTTATCAATTTGTTCTTGATTGCTGTGGATTGTTAACAAAGCCTCTCCTTTGTTGACGCTATCTCCAACCTTTTTATGCAATACGAGACCCACACTTAAATCTATTTCGTCTTCTTTAGTTTGTCTGCCTGCACCTAACATCATAGAAGCTACACCGACTTCATTTGCAATAATTTCAGTTACAATGCCTTCACTTTGTGCGGGTAGTTCAATTTGATATTTGGCTTGTGGTAATTTTGATACATCGTCTACAACAGAACCATCGCCATCTTGGTTTTCTAAAAATGTTCTGAAACTTTCTAACGCTGAACCATCTTGAATTGCTTGTTCTAACATTTTACGTGCTTCATCAAGATTTTGAGCTTTTCCACCGACGACTACCATCTGTGAACCTAGCGTCATAACTAACTCTGTTAAGTCTTCTGGTCCATTACCTTGCAACGTTTCAATCGCTTCTTTAACTTCTAAAGCATTACCTATTGCATTGCCAAGTGGTTGGCCCATATCCGAAATAATTGCCATTGTATTTCTACCTACATTATTACCGATACGAACCATGGCATGCGCTAACGCTTCTGCATCTTCTAACGTTTTCATAAATGCGCCATTACCGGTTTTAACATCTAATACAATTGCATCCGCGCCAGCAGCAATTTTTTTACTCATTATAGACGATGCAATCAGTGGAATTGAATTCACCGTACCGGTAACATCACGAAGTCCATATAGTTTTTTATCAGCGGGTGTTAAATTCCCAGTTTGACCAATGACTGCAACTTTCGCCTCATTAACCAATTTAACAAATTGTTCTTCGCTAATTTCAACATGGAAACCTTCAACTGATTCTAATTTATCAATGGTACCACCAGTATGGCCTAGTCCGCGACCACTCATTTTCGCTACTGGCACACCTACCGCAGCCACTAATGGTGCAAGTACTAGTGTCGTCGTATCACCAACACCACCCGTTGAGTGCTTATCCACTTTAACCCCATTAATATTAGATAAATCAATGACATCACCTGAATTAACCATCGCCATCGTCAAGGCAGCTCGTTCATCATCATTCATATCTTGAAAATAAATCGCCATCGCTAAACTAGAAGCTTGATAGTCAGGAATATCTCCATTTGTATATCCATCAATAAAGTATTCAATTTCTTGTTTCGTTAGCGCTTGACCATCACGTTTTTTTTCAATAATATCTACCATTCTCATATGAGTTGGCCTCCCCTATTTTTCAAGTCAATACATAACTGTATTCAGACAAGATTTCAGTTATTTATTAATAATCTGAGTCACTTTCTAAACCTTGTACAATTTCAACGCCTGCACTAGCGCCAATACGTGTGGCACCTGCTTCAAGCATATGATTGAAGTCTTCAAGATTTCTAACGCCACCAGAAGCTTTTACTTCTAAATCATCGCCCACTGTATCTTTCATTAACTTAACATCTTCAGGTGTAGCACCACCACCAGCAAATCCTGTTGATGTTTTAACAAAATCAGCACCAGCTACCTTGCTTAATTCGCTTGCTTTGACTTTTTCCTCATCAGTTAATAAGCATGTTTCAATAATAACTTTAACTGTTTTACCGTTCGCTGCACCTACGACACCTTCGATATCTTTTTGAACGTCTTCAAAGCGTCCATCTTTTAAAGCACCAATATTAATTACCATATCTACTTCTGATGCACCTTTATTAATAGCATCTTTTGTTTCAAATATTTTTGTTTCAGTTGTTGATGCTCCTAATGGAAAACCTATAACTGTACATACTAATACATCTGAACCCTTAAGTTGTTCAGCAGCATATTTTACATGTGTTGGATTAATACAAATCGATTTAAAATTAAACGCTTTCGCTTCCTCGATAATTTTATCTATTTGATTTCTCGTAGATTCCGGTTTAAGTAATGTGTGGTCTATATATTTTGCGTAATTCATATTAAATCCTCCTATTATTTTGTTTATTAGCATATGGTGTTTTAACCCACTCATAATTATATAGTAAAATTAAACATATATGTTTATAAACATTCTCTCTTTACCTCTATACTACAAAAATTCGCAAAAATAATAAACAAATGTTATCTTTAATTTGATAAAGAATTTAAAGGAGAAGATGATTATGACAAAAGCAACACCTCATATTCAACCTAATGGGAAAAAAATAGCTAAAACCGTATTAATGCCAGGGGATCCACTTCGTGCAAAATATATTGCGGATAACTATTTAGAAAACGTTGAACAATTTAACGAAGTACGTAATATGTTTGGTTATACTGGTACATATAATGGTAAAGAAGTATCTGTAATGGGATCAGGTATGGGCGTTCCAAGTATTGGTATCTATTCGTATGAACTATACAATTTCTTTGATGTAGACACAATCATCCGTATCGGCTCATGCGGTGCTTTACAAGAAAACGTTAACTTATATGATGTGATTATTGCACAAGGTGCTTCTACGAATTCTAGTTATGTGGAGCAATACAACATTCCTGGTCATTTTGCACCATTAGCAGATTTTGAATTAATATTAAAAGCTAAACAAAAAGCAGATGATATCGGTGCTACGACACATGTTGGCAATATCTTATCTTCTGATACGTTCTATAATGCCGACCCTACATTCAATGAACAATGGCAACGCATGGGTGTCTTAGGTATTGAAATGGAGTCTGCAGCACTATATTTAAACGCTACTTATGCAAATAAAAAAGCTTTAGGCATATTTACAGTAAGCGATCATATCTTACGTGATGAAGCGACAACTGCTGAAGAACGCCAAAACTCTTTCACTCAAATGATGGAAATAGCATTAGAAATTGCTGAATAACATTTTCTTTAGGTTTCAGATTGATATGTAAATAAGTACATATAGAGCTAGTGTGCTAATTCATAACACTCAGCTAACATTTTTTATAAAGAAAGAGGCCCTGTCTATTTAAATAGACAGGGCCTCTTTTATACGTCTAAGCTATATGCCCAGACACTATTCTCTTTATCTTAAACTGAATGTATTATCTACCTAAATATGATTTTAACATCCAGTTATGTTTATCTATATTTGTTTGCATACCGATGAACATATCTTCAGTCACATCATCATCTGCATTTGAAGCAACTTCAATTGCTTCTTCTAATTGTTTAGATACATTATCGAAGTCTTGTGAAAGTTCTTCAACCATTTCTTCAGCTTTGTAACCTTTGCCTGCTTCTTTGATAATTGAAAGATCTAAACTTTCTTTTAATGTTGCAACTGGATTACCACCAGCAGCTAAAATACGCTCAGCTAAATCGTCAATGTATTGACTTGCTTCGTCATATAATTCTTCGAATTTTGTGTGTAGTGAGAAGAAATTAGGACCTTTTACATACCAATGAAAATTGTGTAATTTTGTGAATGCGACTGTCCAGTTTGCTACTTGTTGATTTAATACTTTTACTACTTCTTCATTACTTTTTGCCATGTAAAATCTCTCCTTTAAATTTCAATATTATCATTAAATGACAACACCGTTCTTGATTACAATAATTATTATATTATAATAATTCTAATCTGTAAAGAATATTCGTGCTCTAAATTAGAATCATTTTAATTTAGATGTCCATTTAATGACCTACACTTATTATAACAAATTGCGCACTACTTATTCCAAGTCTTTTCTATACGGCATTGCGCCTTGTGCACCTAAACCTGTCACTGAAAAACTACCAGCCAAATTAGCAAAATTCACAGCATCTTCCAATGACTTATTTTCAATTAATGCAACTGCTAGTGCACCATTAAAAGTATCTCCAGCTCCTGTTGTATCTATGACTTCCTTTTTATAACCTTCAATCAGTTGTTGCGTATCGCTATAAAACAATGCGCCTTTTGCGCCTTGCGTAATAATAAGTTTACGTGGATATGCTTTAAGTGCTTGTTCTACTTGATGGTCAAATAGTAATTCACTTTCTGATTCGTTCGGCGTTATCCATGTTACTTTTTCGATTACTTCTTTATCCAATTCACGATAAGGCGCAGGATTTAAAATAACTTTGATACCATGCTTTGCTGCATATGTGACAACTGATTGAACCGTTGCTTCAAGAATTTCATGTTGGAGCAAAATAATGTCATCTTCACCAAAGTTTTCCAACTTTGGCAAAACAATATCTGGTGTAATATAGTTATTGGCAGCCGGAACGACAATAATACGATTATCATCTTCAAATAATGTAATGTGTGCTGTACCTGACTTCTCATTGTCAATGATGTCCATGTAAGTGGTATCAACATGATTATCTTTCAAGTTTTCCAAAATTTGTTTGCCGTATGCATCATCGCCCACTGCACCTATCATATACACTTCATTACTTAAGCGTGCAGCCGCTACCGCTTGATTTGCGCCTTTGCCACCAGGATTAGTAAAAAATGAAGTGCCCATTACTGTTTCTCCTGCTTCGGGCAATATATCAGTTTTTACAACTAAATCTATTGATGCACTACCAATTACAATAATTTTTCCCATGTTTGTTTCCTCCGTATTTTCAGTAAAAAATAATCAGTCAATAAAAAATGATTTTTCATAATCATTAGGTTCATGCCAATGGGTTTTCCACATATGATTTCTATTATCAGCAAATAATTGATAACCAAAATCTCTGATTATATTTGGCACGAAACGCAACAAGATACCTAACCATTTGTAGTTAGTCAACGATGTGATTAAGGTTGTAATTGCATCAGATTTATATTTCAACTGGTCACCTTCTTGTAAAATCACACTATCGTATTGTTGCGCTTCTGGATAATTTTCTAATAAATTTTGTGCTACATCACCCTGTAATTTGGCAAATTGATAACGTGTAGAAAGTCCGTGTTGAATTAACCAGATCGCATAGTTATAACAATAAACACAGTTACCATCATAATAAATTATTGGCATATACAACGCTCCTAAAATGATATATTTAGTCTACCATTATCATTATATAATGGGACTTACTTTTATTATATCCTAATTTCCTTAAAATAAATCATAAGTGCTTATATCTGCCTATTCCTATCAGTGCTCGTCGATTAAAAACATTATGTCTTTTTTACGCTTCTGTTTTAAAAGTATCCACTATAATTTAAATAATTAATAGACATTTATATTGTCATACTTTGCATAAAAAAATGACCAATCCATTCTTGAAGGATTGATCATTTCATATGCTTTCATAATTACTTATGCTTCATCATAACGTATAAGTTCAATTATTCTAAACTCTTTTTAATCTTGGTTCACTTTAACAATTCTAGTATATTTTAGAAACTGTTCTGTGTATTTTTGTTTAATTTCATTTAAACTGTCATACGTGATAGCGACAATATGCCAATTCGGATTAAAATGATAAAACGAATCTTTTTTTCTAGACCATTTAACCATAGTACCATCTTTATTATAACGTGGTAACGTCATCTCATAGCCTTCCAACACATTGATATATGTTTGAAAAATATCAGGATCTATACGGTTAAAATTATCTATAACTAAATAACTTTTATCTTTTCGAGGCATGAGATTCGTTATAAAACCTTCTCTATAATATAAAGCGCCCGTCTCATTTGGTAAATATTTTCCATAAAGCATGTCTTCTGTGAAATCCGGGTGCCCAGAAGTAATAACTGGATTCGCATTTGTTTTTTGCAATAAGTCTTCTGCCGCTTTTAATCCTTCTCCTTTATCTACTACAAGCAGAATAAATGGTTTCAAATCTTCTGCTGGCTTATCTATCACATTATCGCTTTGCACGGCTTCAAATTGTGGTTTCAAACCATCATTCGCACTCATTTCAAGTATAGATTCAAATTGCGTTTGTGACATACTTGCAATCGCTTGTTTTGCATTTTCCTGTAAGTAGTAAAGATTTTTTAATTTAGGATGCTTATTCAAAGTACTTAATGAGACAGGTTCAATTTCTTTTTCAAAATATACTTCAATAGCCGTACTATTAGTTCTACCAGGAATAGGTGGCTTTTCATGTATATGTTTACTCACTTCACCAACGCCAATGACCGATTGCTCTCGTTTTTTATTATAAAAAACAAGTTGGTCCCCTATTTCTAACTGTGTATAAAAATGATAACCATTTCTTTTTATACCATTATACGTATGTGTAAATATCGTGTTATATGATTCTGGTTCAAATTCTTGTTCCTCAGATATAAAAAAGTATCTAGGTATTTTAGTTTGGCCTTTGCCTAAGCTAACGATTAGTTCATACTCTTCTTTAGTAATTTGATTAAATAATGTTTCTTTCATATTACCCATTCTAAATTCTAACTGTTCACTTCTTTTTAAATAATCAGCTGTTAACGGCTTTAATTGTTCTTGTAATTCAAAATGAACGCGAATTTTATTTTGAGCACCCGTTTGTACACTTGTGATTTCACCAAATCCTAATAAACCAGTGTCCATCTGCACTTGATAAAAGATGACCTGGTCACCAACTTTGGCCTGTTTAAATGAACGGAAACCTTGAGAGGGATTAAATTGTGCACCTGATTCAAATAATGTTGTTTGTCCAACCATTGGTTCATTATGGTTCCAGCGATTATAACCGCAGTTTAACCAAAAATAACTTGTTTCCTCTGCCATTTAGATACTCCTTATCTCATATAAAAATTCTATTTTTCCTATTATATGAAAAATCACCTTATAGAACAAACATTACAATAAGTTGATTAATTTCATAGTGATTAAACTTGTAATAATAACAACGATCCAAGTCACTAAACCAAGTAATATAGGTTTGATACCCGCTTGTCTAAATTGTTTGAAATCCACATTCAAACCAATACCAGCCATCGCTATTGTAATTAAAAATAACGATAATTGTTGAAACATATGAATCACTGATGGTGAAAAATTGAAAATTGTACTTATCAATGATGCTATGACAAACCAAACAATAAACCATGGGAAGATTTTAGCTATGGATGTGTGCGATTGCTTCTCTTTTTCTTTTTTAATAGTTCTATATGTAAAAAATAAAACGACTGGAATAATCATTAACGTACGTGTTAATTTAACAACGGCCCCTGTTTCCAATGCAGTTTTACCGTAATTAGAAGTTGCTGCAATGACACTTGACGTGTCGTTAATCGCCGTTCCTCCAAAATAACCAAAAGTCGCTTGTCCCATATGCATGATATGACCAATTGGTGGGAAGATGAACACTGCTATGAGATTAAATAAGAAAATCGTCGAAATAGCAAATGCAACTTCACTTTCCTTTGCTTTTATAACCGGACTCGTTGCGGCAATTGCTGAACCACCACATATGGAAGTCCCTACCCCAATTAATATACTTAAATGTTCATTAATATTAAACAGTTTCATTAATACATAAACAATTAATGCCGCTGCAAACAATGTAACAAAAATAATTGGTAAAGATCTCCAACCGATGGTGCCAATAGATTGGAAGCTTAATGTAAACCCTAACACGACTATACTATAGTGTAATATTTTTTTACTGCTGAATTTTATACCAGCATCATATTTTTTAGGGATTGTTATTATATTATTAATTAAAATACCTATTATGATTGCAAATATAGCACTCCCAATGATAGGGAATTTACTGCCCATAATTGTAGCGACCATTGCGATTACTAAAGTCATAATGAGGCCTCTTGCTTTATCCAATCTTGCCACCTCCAATTTAAATACTATTTTAACATATTTCAGCTTATCTAAACTGTAAATATTGAAATGTACACGGTGTTATAAAGAAAAATTAAACTTATGTTTAAGAACTTTATTGCTAATCACACATTGTCTCTCCATATTTTATAAAATTCATAAAAAAAGTATCATTCACGCAATCGCAAAGATACTCAATTTATACATTATTAAGTTAACGTTAAAGCGCCCAGAATTGGCATCGTATTAATTAACACACCACCGAATTTGAGCATACCATTTATTTCTTTATCCGGTATTGTAATCAATGCTGCAATAATTCCTATTACACCAAAAATCATTGGAACAGCCATCGAAGGAAATATATCCGTCTTTAAAAATATGCCTGCACCAGATAAAAGACCACATACAAGTGATACATATAAAAACTTAATCATTTTAATGCACTCCCACTTCTATCTCTATAAGTAACTTACAATCAATTCATACTGACCTTCAAATATTGTATCTAAATCATCAGACGTTAATATAAAATTCTGTCCTTGTACTAAATCGAATACTTCACCATCAATAATGACTTGACCTTCACCTTTGAGCACAGAAATCAATACAAACTCTCTTGGTTTCATATAATTTAATGTACCTGAAATGTTCCATTTTACAATTGTAAAAAAGTCATTAGAAACAAGTTGTGTACGTTTATGATTTTCAATGATTTCAGTATCTGTTGGTATATTAATACTTTCATTTGCGATTTCAATTACTTCTTTCGCTTTAACTTGATTTAATTCGCGTTTATCGCCTGAATCTTGTGCACGGTCATAGTCAAACACACGATAAGTCACATCAGATGATTGCATCGTTTCGTAAACAAGTACACCTGCGCCAATAGAATGAATCGTTCCAGCAGGTATAAAATAGAATTCTCCCGCTTTAACTTTCACTTTATTAAATAACGAATCGTAATCCGCTTCATCAATCTTGTCAATTGCTGTTTCTTTCGATTGGGTATTTAATCCATATATAATTTCAGCGTCTTCTTCAGCATCTATAATATACCAACATTCAGACTTACCATATTGTCCATTCTCATTTTCATATGCATACGCATCATCTGGATGTACGTGTACAGATAAAGATTCTCTGGCATCTACAATTTTAGTCATTAATGGAAATTCTTGGCTCGGAAAATCACCAAATAGTTCTCGATGTTCATCCCATACTTGATCTAGTGTTTGCCCACGATATGGTTCGTTTAATATTTCACATTTGCCATTTGGATGTGCTGAAATCCCCCAAACTTCTCCGATATAATCACTGGGTAAATCATATCCAAATTCTTTTAATCGACTGCCACCCCATATTTTTTCATGAAAAATTGGTTTTAAAAATAACGGCATTCATCGCACCTCCAAATTCTTAAGTTGTAATCATATTTAAAATTATATTTTTTAAGTGAATGTTCTCATTTAAATTCATCTTTTTTTACAGAACTAGTGTGATTGTATCACATAATTACTGAGAGTATAAATGACTATACGCGTATTTCAATATATTTAAAATCACTTATTATTATATCAACGACCCATTTAAATTGGTAGTTCATTCTATTTTGTACAATCACATGACGAATCATTTTAATGAACGATTATATTATCGCCGGAAATTTTTCTTGTTTGGACTTGCCAATACAATCTAATTGACTTTATAATTAGATATAGAGTTTTTTACAAACTCTATCTGTTTTTACATATAAGGTATTGTATTAATTTATGATTATTTGGAAAAGCTGATTACTTTTTCAAATTATAAAATTTGCTATTAGGGGTCTGAGACATAAATAGGTGTCTTAGGCCCCTTTTCTATTTAGTAGTAGATGTAAAATACGCTGACTATTGGACACTATTTCATGTATGTATAAGTACCTTGCTCTAAAATTACTAAAATCCACACAACATGATAAAAGCACCTTTTCATATTATCATGTGAAATGGCGCTTTTTTTATTATGTTTCTTTGAAGTTAGCTAATATGGTTTGTTTTACTTCGAGTAAGTGAGATTGCATGGCTTTAACTGCTGTCTTATCATCCTGCTCTAAAATGGCATGATAAATCATCTCGTGTTCTTCGAGTAATTTAGTCATTGTTTTTTGTTTATCATAGATAAATATTTTTCTAGTTTCTTCCATTGAATTTTGCATAAGTTCTGATATGTTATTTAATAACTCTACTAATAATGAATTTTGAGCTGCATGTGCGATTGCAAGGTGGAATTCTAAATCTGCTTTTTCTCCTGAAGTGCCATCAATTACTGCTTCCCCCATCACAGACAATGCTGTCGCTAGCTTTTCTAAATCTGCTTTATTACGGTATCGTGCAGCATTTGCTACTGTTGCACTTTCAACAATTTCTCTGAGTTCTAATAATTCTTTTATTTGAACTAAAGAATTGAATTTGTCCCCAAATTCAAAAAAAGTAGGCTCAATTTGTTTGATAAAAGTACCATATCCTTGTTTCATTTCTATTACGCCTATCGTTCTCAGTGCATTCAACGCTTCCCTCACTGACGCTGTGCTTACTCCAAATTGCTTACTTAATTTTTGGATAGACGGTAATTTATCACCAACCTGATAATCCTCAGATTTAATATTTTCTAAAATGATATCTGCAACTTGTTCATATATTTTTGGGTTTGAAATATTCATATTAACCTCCAAGCGATATAATTTATTGTATCAAATTTTCGCTCGTAATTTGCTTAAAAAAGCAATTATTTCTAACAAAAAAGAACCAATTTACACCATCATGTAAATTGGTTCTTTATTTAATTATATTTTATTTATTTTTAAACTGGTCTAATGCGTCTTCGATTGATTGTTCACCGCTCACAACTTGAAATTCAGTATTTATATAATCATCCGTTGCAAGTACTTCTTTAATGACTGAAGCAACATCTTCGCGTGGAATTGAACCTTTATCTTCGAAAAATGCATCTGCTGCAAATTTGTTTATGCCAGAATCATTTAACAATATACCCGGATGCACAATTGTATAACCTACATCCGCTTGTTTAAGATATTCATCTGCATAATGTTTCGCGATCGTGTATGGTTTCAAATCACCACTTGCATCAAAAGCTTCTCTTCTAGAATCATAAGTAGACACCATGACATATTGTTTTACATGGTTTGCTTCACTGGCTTTAATTGATTTGATAGCGCCGTCTAAATCTACGCTAATTGTTTTATCTGCACCAGTGCTACCACCTGATCCTACTGAAAATACAATTTTATCGAATCCTTGTAACTTTTGAGTTAACGTTTCAATATCATCAGCTTCAACATCAATCAATGTCGCTTTCACACCATTGTCTTCTAAAGCTTGCACTTGTTCTTCTTTTCTAACACCTGCGACAAATGATTCGCCACTTTCTTTTAATTGATTTACTAAATATTGACCTACGCCACCGTTTGCACCTATAACTAATGTACTCATTATATAGCCTCCTTCAATAAAATCTTAAATTCATTTTAACACTTCTACATATTTTTAAAACTATTGTGCTTTGAACATTGACTATTCAACAAAATTATATTAATATATGAACAAATATTCATATATTAATGTGAAGAAATGAGGTTAGTAGATATGGCGGAATCAATTAATGAACAAACGGTAACATATGTCACCGATATTTTTAAAGCGTTAAGCGAAGGTAATCGCCTACGTATCATGCACCTTTTGATTCAAGGCGAATGTAGTGTAGGTCACATCGCACACACTTTAAATTTAAGCCAATCAAATGTTTCACATCAATTACGTATTCTTAAACAAGCACATTTAGTGAAATCGAATCGCCATGGGCAATCTATGATTTATCAAATAGATGATACGCATGTGACTACTTTAATAAAACAAGCAATTCATCATGCCTCACATAAACAATAATTGAAAGGTGGATATTCATATGTCAGAACATCACGAACATAATCATGCTCACGGTCATGTACACACTAATAATAAAAAAATATTGCTTATCAGCTTTTTAATTATTGGTAGTTTTATGATTGTCGAAATAATCGGTGGTTTTTTAGCAAATAGTTTGGCTTTACTTTCGGATGGTTTACACATGTTTAGTGATACAATTTCACTTGGTGTCGCACTCCTTGCTTTTATCTATGCCGAAAAATATGCAAATAAAAATAAAACTTTTGGGTATAAAAGGTTCGAAATTTTAGCTGCACTTTTTAATGGCGTAACACTTTTTGTCATTGGTATCATTATCATTATTGAAGCTATTGAAAGATTCTTTAATCCAGTAGAAGTACAATCGACTGAAATGTTTATCATCAGCGTTACTGGCCTGATAGTCAACATCATTGTTGCTTTATTAATGTTTAGAGGTGGCGATACATCGCATAACATTAATATGCGTGGTGCTTTCTTACATGTTATGGGAGACCTTTTAGGTTCTGTTGGAGCTATTATCGCTGCGATACTCATATGGACTTTAAATTTAACGATAGCTGACCCAATAGCTAGTATCATTGTGTCACTGCTAATTATTAAAAGTAGTTGGGGCATTACAAAGTCTTCATTAAACATTTTAATGGAAGGTACACCTATCGATATAAATATGTCTGAAGTCATTGCCACTATTAAGGAAGAGGATGCAATCCAAAGCGTACATGATTGTCACATTTGGACAATATCTAATGAATTAAATGCATTAAGTTGTCACGCTGTTGTCCCTCATGAGATGTCAGTAGCTCAAGGTGAGCAATTGTTAAATAAAATAGAACACAAACTACAACACTTGAATATTCAACATATGACGATTCAGTTAGAAACCAAAGATCACCAACATGACGATGAGACGTTATGTTCATCTATATATAAAACTACTGCACACAATCATGCACATGATCATTAAAAATCTTGACCAATTAAACAAATTAAAAAAAGCGAGTGTACGAAAGTCAAAGTCGATTTCGCATGCTCGCTTCTTTAGTATAATTTAGCATTTCTACTACTTCTAATATTAATCACTACTTGGGATTTCATTATTCATAGTCTACCCCTATATACAGCATATATAGGTTTAAATTACGTGTTTATAAAAATTTATCAAATATCAGCGCTTTAGCTGGTACTTGTTTCTCGTCAAATCCTCTTATAAATTCTTCATTGTCATATGGGACTTTAACACGTTCAATTGAAAATTCATTTTCATCAATCGTTACAATACCATAAACTGCATATGCACCATTATTAAGACCTACAGAGCCCGGATTAAAATAAACTGTAGATTTATCATCATATAAATGTACAGTGTGGTTGTGACCAAACACGATTAAATCTGCTTGTTTATCTTCAAACAAAGCTTTTATGTTTTCTTCACTAGGTTCCACAATTGGACTATATGGTTGACCATCAATCGGTGTAGTTAATTGTTCATTTGGTATTTCATAATGAATAAACAGCACTTTTTTTTGATTAAATGTTTTTTCAATCACACGTGGTAGTTCATTTAATCTGTCGTAATAATCTTCATCTAAATGACTTTCAATCCATTGGTGATGTTCGTAAAATTTGTCTTTTAAGTCTTCAGGATAAGGTGTGTCATTCACTATCGACATCACCGCTTCATCATGATTACCCGCGATGATTTCCATATCATCTCTGTCAAAAATTTCATCAAGTACTTTATTCGTTTCATGTCCAACCCCGATATTATCACCCAGGTTAAATATCTTATTGATATCTTCTCTTCTATCAATATCATCTAAAACAGTTTCTAATGCATCAAAATTTCCATGAACATCAGTAATTATTGCAAATTTCATGATGATATCTCCTTTCAACTTTTTCTCATTAGGACATTTTAACATTTTATTGCCAATTTGTTACCTATTAATTTTAAAATTATCAAATTTTTGATATCGTATGTTTATGACTAAAAAGGAGTGCTTAAAATTTGTTTAAATTTCATAAATTAGCATTACAAAATGCAAAACCCCAAAATGCTAAAATTTTAATGTTCACAATTGTAAGTTTTATAATATTGTTTGCTTTAACAGTCCTGACATTTATGCCAGTACAACCCGCTATTTATAAATTGTTAATGGCAATGGCTATGCAACAACCTATCGGTGGCGCCATATTTTCACTTGTACTTGCAATACTCATACCATTAATCGTATTTATATTTATTGGTTACCCATTAATAGCTGGAACTATCTACACTATAGACAAAGCTTTAAATAAAGACAAGGTAAATTTCAAAGATTTATTTTCAACATTTAAAAAAGGCAAATACTTAAAAGGATTAAAATTTTCTTTATTTACTTTAGTTTTTGTTATTATCGCATTGTTACTTAATTTACTAGTTTCAAAAGTACTAAATTTAGGAATCGTTCAACTATTTTCAGCATTACAAGGACCATTAAGTAGTTCTGATCATGCACTTGGATGGTCTCTTGCTTACCAAATTGTCGCAGCAACAATCGTATTATTTATTCAATCATTCATTTACTGGTTCTTAGCGATTATCGCAATCAATTATACTTTAGCTTTTGTTAAAGAACCTAGTGATGGTGCATGGTCATCAGTAAAAAGAGGATTTAAAGGCATTAAAAATGGTCAAAAAACTTGGTTCAAATTCTACCTTGGTTTATTATTACTAAATTTAATCGTCATCCTACTTGCTAATCCAATTAGTCAATTGGTTGCTATATTTACTGGTAGTATGTCTCAAACATTAGCAATGGTAATTATATACATTGTTACAGTCATTGTGATTATCATTAGATTAATCGTTTACTATACAAATATATTAGCGATTATTCAGTACTATAATCGTAATGGTGAAAGCATTGAAACTACAAAAGTTAAGAAAAATAAAAAGTCAAAACAACCTATAGATAATGAACTAGAAAGTAAGCAATCTAAAGCAAGCAACAGTGTAACGAATACAACTGAAAAGACAAAATCGAATGTTACTGAGCAATCTGAAAACATGCAAGACAAAGTCAAAGATGAAACATCAGATTTAAAAAACAATCTAAATAAAACTGACAAGTAATATCATTCGAAAAATAATCACGCAGATGCAAAAAGAGTCTGGGACAAAAATAGATGTCCCGGACTCTTTTTCATTTAGCCATTAGATGACTACCTTATTTTCTCTATGCCTATCATTTAATCTTGTAAGAAACGTGCTTTTAAATAACGTGCTGCACCATTATCTTCATTAGTATCATCAGTCACATCATCTGCTAGAGCTTGAATTTCAGGACGTGCATTTTTCATAGCGACAGTATAATGACCAAATGCAAACATAGCTCTATCATTGTCACTATCTCCAATCACTAATGTTTCTTGTTGCGCAATGCCGAAATGCTCAATCATTTCTTTTATACCCGTCCCTTTATCAATACGATATGCCATCGTTTCAGCATTACAACGTGAAGAATTAGACACACTAATTTGTAACTTATCTTGATCTTTTAATAAGTTATTTCTAAAGTTTGTTATTTTTTCAATATCTGGTGAAAATAAATAAATTTTTGAAAATGATTTTTCAGGTATACTTGTTTCCCAATCCACCTTATCAACGAGCGAAGCTTTTCGAGAAGACCATTCGGAAACACCTACATCACCCGGTGGCGTTGCTGGTTCAAATAATGCATTTGCCCATGCTTTATCTTCCTGTAAAACAATACGATTACTGTCAAATGGGAATATTTCATAATAGATTGCCTCTTGTTGTGCGCGTTGTACAATGTCAATTACAGCGTTGTAAGACAAGCTGTGCTTAAATAAAACGCTATCCTTAACCATTCCTAAAGTACCATTTGAACTAATAATACCATCGACTGCAAATGATTCAGGAACAAGATAATGTATTTCATTATGTGCACGACCTGTTGCTAAAAAGACTTTATATCCCTTATCTCTTAATTGTTGAATAACTTCTGTTGTTTCTAAATCAACACGATTATCTTTATGTAAAATCGTGCCATCCATATCTAAAAATATTGCCTTAACATTATCCATTTTTATATAATCCTCCATCACATATGATCATCTTAAATTATGGCATTAACTATGCTAATGTGCAATCTACACATTATTCATAAATAGTGCATAGCGTTGATTTTGATAGCGTACATTGACATTTCTATTAAAAAAGTTGCTCATAACATCACTATTTAAAATATCTTTAATATTACCTTGTTTATAATTCTTACCTTGCTTCAGTAAAAAGCCTTTTTGTATATCTTGTGTAATCTCTTCAATAAAATGCGTCACATATATAACAGCTAATTCAGGTTGTTGTTGGTACAATTTTTCGAGCGCTTGTAACAGATCTTCTCGTGCTATAAAATCTAAGCCAGATGCTGGTTCATCTAAAATAAGTAATTTGGGGTGACCCATCAGCGCACGAGCAATAAGTACCTTTTGACGTTCTCCTGTAGATAGATAACCATAGTATTTTGACTCAAAATCACGCATTCCCATTTGTTCTAAATATTGTTGTGCCAATTCAATATGATGTGGTTCTATAGTTTTAAATACACCTATGGAATTAAATATGCCACTAATTACAACATCTCGCACCAATTCGCCATCTTGAAAACGATCCATTAAACTATTTGAAACAAACCCTATGTAATCTCTGACTGTTTCAGCAGAATAGCCCACTTTTCCTGGTTGCATGCCAAATAAGTTTATCGTTCCAGCAGTATTTGGTTCGTAGGCGTTTAATATGTTTAGCAATGTTGTCTTACCAGCACCATTTAGGCCATAAAGCATCCATTTTTCACCTTCGTTAATTTGCCAGCTCACATTTTTAATGATTTCCTTACCTTGTTTTCTACGTGATATATTTTTCAAGTCAATTAACATGTTATACCCCTTTTCTCTTATGCAATTTCTAACATGACTTAACAAATCACCTTTATTCGATCATTTGTGTTGTCTAAATATTTTATCCAATGCCTTTCCTTTTGCCAGTTCATCTATCATTTTATCTAAATATCTAATTTCTTTCATAACGGAGGCTTCCATATTTTCTACACGTACACCACAAATGACACCCGTTATTTTTGTTCGCTCTGGATTTAAGTTAGCCGCTTGATTTATAAATGTTTCATAATCTGTCCCATCCGCAACCAAGCGATCAATCTCTGATTGCGTGTAACCTGTCATCCATCTTATAATTTCATCCGCTTCTTGTTTGGTTCTATCCTTTTTCTCTACTTTTTTAATTAATAAATCGTATACTTTTCCAAAAGCCATAGAATAAATTTTAGGTTTTTCCACTACATTCAACTCACTTTTAAAGTTTATCTAGTTATGATGATAAGCATAATAAACATAATAACATTTTAAAAATATTTTGATTTATATAATAATTAAAGTTCAAATTTGATTGTAATCGTTATCGTTGATTTATATTAGTGCTACTCATTTAAAACAATACAATTCATGATTAATCCACAATAACTATCATTTAACTACATACCTCAAACATTTAGTTCTCAATATACTGCCTATTGCACTGTATATCACTGAAATATAAATCAAAGTCATATGTTTTTATTATAAAAAAAGAACAAGAATGAAATCAAAACTTTAAGTTTGATTTCATTCTTGCCCTATTTATACAATATATGATTTCATGCATTTAAATTAGTTATTACAATAGCACTACTAATTAGCTGTTAATTATATGCTCTTTATTCAACTGTTACTGATTTAGCTAAGTTACGTGGTTTATCAACATCTAAATCTCTGTGTAATGCTGCATAGTATGAAATCAATTGTAATGCAACAACTGAAACTAATGGAGTTAATAGTTCGTGCACATGTGGAATAACATATGAATCGCCTTCTTTGTTCAAGCCATCCATTGAAATAATACATGGGTTTGCACCACGTGCAACTACTTCTTTAACGTTACCACGAATAGACAAATTGACTCTTTCTTGTGTAGCAAGTGCAATAATTGGTGTACCTTCTTCAATTAAAGCAATCGTACCGTGTTTTAATTCACCACCAGCAAATCCTTCAGCTTGAATGTACGAAATTTCTTTTAATTTTAATGCGCCTTCTAAACTGACATTGTAGTCTCCAGTACGACCGATAAAGAACGCATTACGCGTTGTTCTTAAGAAATCTGTTGCAATTTGTTCCATAATATCTGCATCATCTACGATTGTTTCGATTGCAGTTGTTACTTTTGCTAATTCACGTAATAAACTTACATCAACATTTTTACCATGCTCTTTAGCAACGATTTGTGACAAGATAGATAATACTGCAATTTGTGCTGTATAAGCTTTAGTAGATGCTACTGCAATTTCAGGACCTGCATGTAACAATAATGTATGATTTGATTCACGTGATAATGTTGAACCAGCTACATTAGTGATTGTTAATGATTTATGACCTAAGCGGTTTGTTTCAACAAGCACGGCACGGCTATCTGCTGTTTCTCCTGATTGAGAAATGTAGATAAATAGTGGGTTCTCAGAAAGTAAAGGTGTATTATATACAAACTCAGAAGAAACATGCACTTCTGTAGGGACACCAGCCCATTTTTCAATAAATTCTTTACCTACTAAACCAGCATGATAGCTTGTTCCGGCAGCAATGATATAGATACGATCTGCTTCGGCAACATCTTTAATCACTTCTGGATCCATCTTCAAGTTACCCTCTTCATCTTGGTACTCTTGGATAATACGACGCATCACTGCAGGTTGTTCGTGAATTTCTTTTAACATATAGTGATCATAAACGCCTTTTTCTGCGTCTGCTGCATCTATTTGTGCAGTATATGCTTCTCTTTCTTGAACTTGACCCTTTTGATTTTTGATAATGACTTCGTCACGTTTAACAATAACGATTTCATGGTCATGAATTTCTTTATAACGATTTGTAACTTGTAACATAGCAATTGCATCTGATGCAATAACGTTAAAGTCATCACCTACACCGATTAATAATGGTGATTTATTTTTAGCTACATAAATTGTATCTTTATCTTCATTATCAATTAATCCTAAAGCGTATGAACCGTCTAATAGTGAAACAACTTTTGTAAATGCTGCTTCTGTATCAAGGCCACTATTTGAGAAATATTCTACAAGTTGAACAATGACTTCTGTATCTGTTTCAGAAATAAATGATACATCTGATAAGTATTCGTTTCTTAATTCTTCATAATTTTCAATTACACCATTATGAACTAATGTAAAACGTTCCGTCGTTGATTGATGCGGATGTGAATTTTCATAATTTGGCACACCATGTGTAGCCCAACGTGTATGACCAATACCTACATTACCGTCAGTAGCTTCACTATCTGCAACTTTTCTTAATTCTGCGATACGACCCTTTGCTTTGAATACTGAAGTACCTTCATCATTTACCACTGCTACACCAGCTGAGTCGTAACCTCTATATTCTAATTTTTCTAAACCTTTTAATAATAATTCTTTGGCATTATCTTGCCCAATATATCCAACAATTCCACACATTTTAAAATTTCCTCCAATTTAATGGTAAAGAGATAATTGAACTTCTAGCGAATTCGAACCTGTCCAATTTAATATAAACCATCGAAAGCAGACTTATCCCTATATTTATCATATAGAAATTGAAAATACCTTGATGGCAATGGTTATCTCATTCACCGTATATTTTTATATTTAATTTTTGGCTATCTTATTAACTTTGTGCACCAGGTTACCCTAATGTTTTCCTTAATAAGTTAACGAATGAGCCACATCCGGGATAGCATCCGCCGATGGTTCGATAACTACCCTCCTCGTCTACAAACTTCGATTATCGTGTCTATTAAGATTTCTGTTATAAACCTTAAATTACAAACACATAACCTCTTCACTTGTACAGGCGCTTTAATTGAACTAACGCTTAAACTGTCCTCCTTCCTATCAATATTATTAATTGTACAATGTTCTTATTACTTAATGCAAATAATTTATTAACAATTTATTTACAAAATAACTTTGTGCTTAATCAGTGACATTTAACATGTAATATCCATATTTATGAAGTGTCCAGTTATATTCACAAACTTGTCAAAGATACTGTGACAAATTTGAAATTACTTTCTATTGTTTATTCCCCTGTACCCCCATACAATAAAGTTATAAATAAAAAGAGAAAAAGAGGTGCAATTCTATGTCACAAACAGAGACGCAAGAAAACAAAGGTCTTGGACGTAAGGTACAGGCATTTGGTTCATTTTTAAGTAGTATGATTATGCCGAATATCGGTGCATTTATCGCATGGGGCTTTATCGCTGCAATCTTTATTGATGGTGGTTGGTGGCCTAATAAAGATTTAAGTGAATTAGCTGGACCTATGATTTCATATTTAATTCCCTTGCTTATTGCATATAGTGGTGGTCGTTTAATTCACGAAATGCGCGGTGGTATTATTGCTGCTGTTGCAACTATGGGTGTTATCGTAGCATTACCTGATACACCAATGTTACTTGGTGCTATGATTATGGGACCACTTGTAGGTTGGTTAATGAAGAAAACAGATGAGTTTATTCAACCTAGAACACCACAAGGTTTTGAGATGTTATTCAATAATTTCTCAGCTGGTATCTTAGGATTCATCATGACTATTGTTGGATTTAAAATATTAGCTCCAATTATGGAATTTATTATGCATATCTTGTCACTTGCTGTTGAAGCATTGGTACATGCACATTTACTTCCATTAGTAAGTATTATCGTTGAACCTGCTAAGATTGTCTTCTTGAACAATGCAATTAACCATGGGGTTTTCACACCACTTGGTGCAGATCAAGCAGCATCTGCTGGACAATCTATCTTATACACAATTGAATCTAACCCTGGACCTGGTCTTGGTATTTTAGTTGCTTATATGATTTTTGGTAAAGGTACAGCAAAAGCAACATCATATGGCGCAGGGATTATCCACTTCTTAGGTGGTATTCATGAAATTTACTTCCCATACGTATTAATGCGTCCTTTATTATTTATCGCTGTAATCTTAGGTGGTATGACTGGTGTGGCAACTTATTCATTACTTGATTTCGGCTTCAAGAGTCCTGCCTCACCTGGTTCATTCATCGTTTATATGTTGAACGCGCCTAAAGGTGAATTCTTACACATGGTGCTTGGTGTACTCTTAGCAGCAATCGTATCATTTATCGTGGCAGCACTTATTTTGAAATTCACAAAAGAGCCTGAAGAAGACTTAGAAGCAGCTACCGAAAAAATGGAAGCTTCAAAAGGGAAAAAATCAAGTGTATCTTCTAAGCTAAAAGGGAATGAAGATAATAATGCAACTTCAACTACCGCTTCTACTTCAACTTCAGAAAATAATGAAGAACAATCAGAAGAAGCATTGTTAGATAATTATGATACTGAAAATGTAGACGCACATGATTATAGTAAAGTGAATCATGTTATATTTGCTTGTGACGCTGGTATGGGATCAAGTGCTATGGGTGCAAGTATGTTACGTAATAAATTTAAAAAAGCAGGCATCCAAGATGTAAATGTTACAAATACTGCAATCAATCAATTGCCTAGCGATGCACAACTTGTTATCACTCAGAAGAAACTTACTGACAGAGCAATCAAACAAGTTCCAAATGCAATCCATATCTCTGTAGATAATTTCTTAAACTCTCCTAGATATGATGAATTACTTGAAAATCTTAAATAATAAATAATCACTATATAGAACAATACTGGAGGGTATGGCTATGTTTTTGAGTACACGTGAAAAAGAAATTATCGAAATGTTAATTAAATATCACGGTCAATATGTCACAATTTACGACATTGCTCAAAACTTAGCTGTATCCTCTCGTACTATTCATAGAGAATTAAAATCAATTGAATCGTTCCTATCTAATTTTGATATAGCATTAGAGCGCGTCACAAAAAAAGGCATACAACTCAATACAAGTGAAGGTGCTCTATCTTCACTGAAACATGCCTTATTGCATGAAAACACCATAGATTTATCACAAGAAGAACAAAAAGTAATCATTTTATATGCATTGATACAATCTGATACCCCTATTAAACAATATGGATTGGCACAAGAAATTGGTGTATCGAATCAAACACTAACGAAACTCTTAGATGAGCTCGATGTGGAACTTGATTTATATCAATTACGTTTACACAAAAAACGTGGAGAAGGTATTCAATTACATGGCGCAGAATCTAAAAAACGTGAATTATTAAGTCAATTAATGGTCAATAACCTAAATAGTACCAGTGTTTATTCCGTAATCGAAAATCACTTTGTTTATCAATCTATTAATCAATCCCAACTAGCTATGGTAGATATGGATAAGATTTTCCAAATTGAACGAATTCTTATGGACCATCTCGATCAATTGCCCTACTCATTGACTGAGTCTAGTTATTTAACCCTTACAGTGCATATCGTCTTAAGTATTGATCGGATGTTAAATGGTCAGTATGTTTCATTGAACGACGATATTTATCAAAGTGTTAAAGATTCATTTGAACATGAGGTGGCACAAGCGCTTGCACTACATCTTGAGCATATATACGGGGTTCAGTTTAATCAAGCCGAAGTGACTTTTATTACGATTCACCTCCGCGGCGCAAAACGAAAAGAATCTGCAGAAGTATTTAAAGACAGTAAAGATGAATCAAAAATCGAAAAATTCATACAGTCAGTCACGCATTTTTCACACCAAACATTTAAAGATACTGAAACTTTAAGCGAAGGTTTAAAATTGCATATCATTCCAGCTATTAATAGATTAAATGCCAATATTGAAACATATAATCCATTAACTGAAATGATTAAGCACAAATATCCGCGATTATTTGAAAGTGTACATCGCGCCTTATTACAAACTTGGCCAGATTTTACATTTCCAGATAGTGAAATTGCATTTATTGTTTTACATTTTGGCGGCGCTATTCAAAGCCAAGGTGCTCACTTATATAATGTGCTGGTCGTATGTAGTAGTGGTATAGGTACGAGTCGTTTACTTGCTACGCGTTTGCAACAAACCTTTAGCGAAATCCAAAAAACTACACAGGCTTCTGTGGGTGATTTAAAAAAAATGGATACATCACAATTTGATGCAATTATTTCTACTGTAGATATCGATATTACAGCCCCTTATATTACAGTAAATCCCCTACTACCTGATGCAGATATCAATCATGTTGCAGCGTTCTTAAATACACAGCAACATCAATTTAAGCATCAAGCTATTGAACCGAAGCATCATAATATTTTAAATCCTGAAGACAAACTAAATTATATACGAAAAGGTTTAGAAATTATCGATTCGGTAAATATTGACTACACAATGGTATCAGATTGGAGTCAGTATTTAACATCAACATTATTATCACATCAAATTATTACGGATGGGCCGTCATTCGCTGAACTTATTAAGCAACATATGGACAGTCAAGGGTTTGTTTTAGAACCCTACCCTATCGCTATACCTCATTTAAAAAATGATATCATCAAAAAACCATTCATACTTATAACGATTTTAAATGAGCCTATTGTGCTTAAAAGTAATCAAAATGGCAATCAATCCGTGAGATATTTATTAAATATGTTTGTACCTCCCGATGACACCATGTCTCAATTGGTAAGTGAAATATCTGGAAAAATGGTAGGGCATCTTGATAATATCGATGGATTTATGGAAAGACCCGAACAACTTCAAGTTTTATTGAAGCAAAGTTATCTGATACAATTACAAAATTTATTAAATATGGAGTGAAGACAATGAGCGAATTATTTAGCAATGAAAACATTTTTATTAACCAAACAGTAAAGGATCAAAACGAAGCTATTGAAAAAGCAGGTCATGCCTTAGTATCTAGCGGTGCAGTGACTGAAGATTATATTCAAGCTATGAAAGATCGTGAACAAGTTGTATCTACATTTATGGGTAATGGTTTAGCCATTCCACACGGTACAGATGAAGCTAAAACAAGCGTATTAAAATCTGGTCTAACTTTAATTCAAATTCCTGAAGGTGTCGATTGGGAAGGTGAAGAAGTTAAAGTTGTCGTAGGTATTGCTGGTAAAGATGGCGAACATTTAGATTTACTTTCTAAAATTGCGATTACTTTTAGTGAAGAAGAAAACGTTGATCGTATTATTAATGCATCATCTGCTGAAGAAATCAAACAAGTCTTTGAGGAGGCTGAAGCATAATGAAAGCATTACACTTTGGTGCAGGTAATATTGGTCGTGGTTTTATTGGATATATTCTTGCGGATAACGATGTAAAAGTTACTTTTGCTGATGTGAACGAAGAAATTATAAATGCTTTAGATAAAGAACATCAATATGATGTCATCCTAGCAGATGAAGCAAAAACAACTACACGTGTGCATAATGTCGATGCAATTAATTCAGGTGGCCCTTCTGAAAGCCTAAAACAAGCCGTATTAGAAGCAGATTTAATTACTACTGCTGTAGGCGTTAATATCTTGCCTATTATTGCAAAATCATTTGCACCTTATTTAAAGGAAAAAGAGACGCCAGTTAATATTGTTGCTTGTGAAAATGCAATAATGGCCACAAATACATTAAAAGATGCCATTTTAGATATCACTGGTCCTTTAGGTGATCATATTCACTTTGCAAACTCTGCTGTCGATCGCATCGTTCCTTTACAAACAAATGACAATCTTTTAGATGTTATCGTTGAACCATTTTACGAATGGGTAATTGAAAAAGATGCTTGGTTTGGTCCAGAATTAGATCATATTAAATATGTAGACAATTTAACGCCATACATTGAACGTAAATTACTCACTGTTAACACTGGTCATGCTTATCTTGCTTATGCAGGTAGATTTTATGGCCAACCAACAATATTAGATGCTGTTAATGATGATAATATTAGACATGGTTTAGAAAATGTTCTAAAAGAAACAAGTCAATATATTACAACACAATTCAATTTTACAGAAAGTGAACAAGCTCAATACGTTGATAAAATCATTGGTCGTTTCAAAAACCCTAATTTATCAGACGAAGTAACACGTGTTGGACGAGGCACTATGCGTAAAATCGGACCACAAGATAGAATCATTAAACCACTATCTTATTTATACCAAAATAATTTGAAACATGATGCACTCATCAAAACAGCGGCATTATTATTAAAATATGATGATACCAATGATCAAGAAACAGTTGAAAAAAATGAGTACATTGATAAACATGGTGTAGAAGGCTTCTTAAAATCATTTGCTAAAACAGATGATCAATTAACTTCAGAAATAGTAAAAGAATATAATGTATTGTAAAATTAATCTATAATTAAAAAAGCACGGATAAGCTTAATTCAGCCTATTCGTGCTTTTTTATATCAAAATTATTTTTAGAGCCACTTTTTAGAACTACTTTCACATTTTATGTGAATTAGTAGTTCTTATGCATGAGCTTAGCTCGTGTAATCCTTAATCATTCTAGTAGTTCTTATGCATGAGCTTAGCTCATGTAATCATTAATCATTCTAGTAGTCTTATACATGTGCCTTAGCTTATATAATATTAAACTATTTTCAATACAATAACATCTACTACTCTATTAAGAAAGAGACTGAGGCATCTATTTATGTCTCAGTCTCTTTCCTTTAAAATATATTAATTGTCTAAGCCCATTTTATCTTGGACTACTTCAGCAATTGTATTGGCATAACGTTGCGCATCCTCATCTGTCGCAGCTTCAACCATTACACGAACAAGGGGTTCTGTACCTGATGGTCTTACTAAGATACGGCCTTCTCCATTCATTTCAACTTCAACCTTAGTCATTATTTCCTGTACATCTATATTCTCTTCAACACGATATTTATCAGTAACACGAACGTTGACTAATGATTGAGGATATTTCTTCATTTGACTTGTAAGTTGACTCAAGCTTTTACCAGTCATTTTAATGATACTTGCAAGTTGTACACCTGTTAACAAGCCATCACCCGTTGTATTATAATCCATTAATACAATATGACCTGATTGCTCTCCACCAAGATTATAGTTACCACGTCTCATCTCCTCAACAACATAACGATCTCCAACTTTTGTTTTATTTGATTGGATACCTTCATTCTCAAGTGCTTTATAGAAACCTAAGTTACTCATAACTGTAGAAACAATCATATTATTATTTAATTCCTGATTCTTACTCATAGCTTGACCAATAATAAACATAATTTGATCACCATCTACGATATTTCCCTTTTCATCGATAGCAATTAATCTATCACCATCACCATCAAAGGCTAATCCAAAATCACACTCAGATTCTACAACGACTTTAGCAAGTGATTCAGGATGTGTTGATCCTACTTCTTGATTAATATTATAACCGTTAGGATTACATCCAATTGTTACTGTATCAGCTTCTAAGTCACCAAATAGAAATGGTGCAAGTGATGAAGTGGAACCATGTGCACCATCTAGTGCAATTTTCATACCTGCTAAATCAACGTCTACAGTCGATTTTAAATAACTAATATATTTTTGCGCGCCCTCAAAGTAGTCTGAGTAATGTACGATGTCTTCGCCAACCGGTCTTGGTAAATCAGGGTTATCTTGATCTAATAAATGTTCGATTTCTTGTTCTTGATCATCTGATAATTTAAATCCATCAGAACCAAAGAATTTAATCCCATTGTCTGGTACTGGATTATGAGAAGCTGAAATCATTACACCAAGATCAGCCTCCATTTCACGTGTTAAATAAGCCACACCAGGTGTTGAAATAACACCTAAACGCATAACCTCTGCACCAATAGAAATCAATCCAGCAATTAAAGCAGATTCTAGCATTTCACCAGAAACACGTGTATCTCTACCTACTAGTACTTTAGGATGCTTTTCACCTTCATTATGTGCTAAAACATAGCCACCATAGCGTCCTAATTTAAACGCAAGTTCTGGCGTTAATTCTTTATTTGCAACGCCCCTTACGCCATCTGTACCAAAATATTTTGCCATTATATATATCTCCTTTATTTTAAAAATCTATTTAACTGTTATTTTTGCAGTGGTATCTTTCGGACTAACTTTTGTGACCTTATCTGGAACTTGGAAATCTACCTTTTTCTCAGTTGTATCTGAAACGCCATCCAAATTAATTCTTGCAGTAATTTCATCAATGTCATCTAAGTCGTCTTTGTTACCATAGATTTCAACTTCGTTATCATCTAATTTAATATCTTTAACTTCTTGTCCATTTGAAAGCGAACCAACAGATTTCATTTTCACTTTTACTTTTTTACTATAATCTTCTACTTTAACACTTAAATTGACTTCATTAGGGTCAATTGAAACATCAATTTTGTTTAAGTTTCTATCAAATGCTGTTATTTTCGCAACGTCTGTAGTGTCTTTTGAAACTTTACTTTTGTTTTTATAAGTAGCTTTTAAATAAGCGATTTTATCTAGTTGCTTTTGTCCACCTGTAACTTTAACTGTATCAGGTGAAACGCTTTGTTCACTTATTTTATAGTTAGAATTCAAATCATAATTACTTACATCTGGTTCAATTTTAAATGTTTTACTTACTTTTTCTTCCAGTGAAACAGTTGTTTCTTTTGGTTTCACTGTGTAATCAATATCTTTGTTTAATCCATTAATTTTAAATTGAGCTGTATGTTTACCAGCTTTTTCACCACTAAGATCTAAAATAGCTCTAATGTTTTCACCATTTTCTGCTTTTAAAACTTGTGATTGTGGTCCAGAAATTTCAACATCTACTTTATTTGGAACTTCACTTGCATAAAGTTCTTTATTATTGTATTTCACTTGAACTGGCACATCTTGAATAGTTTCAGATGATTTTTGACTTAAGTTATCTGCATCAAAAATATTTCCAAACATGTTATTAGCTGACAAGAAAAATAATACAGCTAACATCAATGCGATTAATCTTAAACCCCATTTACTTTCTAACATATTAGTTCACACCTTTCTCATGAAAGTGTGTGCCAAACCAATGTTCAGCTAGTAGTTCTTCAAAAGCTTCATTAGAAATATCTTTTCTCAATTTACCATCAAATGTAACAGAAATCGAACCCGTTTCTTCAGATACAACTACAGTAAATGCATCTGATACTTCTGAGATACCAACTGCTGCTCTGTGTCTTGTACCTAAACTTTTTGCTATTTTTGCGCTATCAGATAACGGTAAATAACTTGCTGCACTTGCAATTTTATTTGCTTGAATAATCATTGCACCATCGTGTAATGGCGTATTTGGTATAAACACATTCGTTAATAATTCTTGTGATATTTCTGAATTCATAGCAATACCAGTTTCAATATAATCCTGTAAACCTGTTTCCTTTTCAAAAACAATCAAAGCACCTATACGACGTTTAGCCATATATTGTACAGCTTTTGACACAGATGATATTAATTTATCTTCATCACTATTTAAATTCGTAGAATATCGTTTGAATAAACTGCCTCGACCAAGTTGTTCTAAGGCACGTCTGATTTCTGGCTGGAATATTACAATTAATGCTAATACACCCCATTGAATAACTAAATCAAATAAACGGGATGTTGCTGTTAAGTTAAGCATTTTACTCAATTGTTGGCCAATCACTATCACGACAATACCTTTTAATAGTTGAATGGCTTTGGTACCTTTAAAAACTGTAATGAGAAGATAAAGTACATACCATACGATGAGTAAATCGAGTACACTAGCAATAATTTTTACTGTACTCCAGTCGTCAAAAAAGTTGGATAAATCCATAACATCTCCTCCGGTTATCTGTTCCCATGTTACCTATTATACCAATCATAACACTAACTGTCATATTTAGTATTTATTTTTTATCTAAAATAAACGAAAACGGATGTAGAATGCATCTACATCAGTTTGCTTTATTATTTATAATAACGTTTCTCCAAAGAAACTGCCTACAAGCCCAACAGCTTGTTCAGCTGTATCATTATTATGATCTATTAATGGGTTAACTTCTACAAGATCCATTGAAGTTACTAAATTAGAATTATGTAGAAATTCTAGCGCAAAATGACTTTCACGATAAGTTAGTCCACCTAATACTCTAGTACCTGTACCAGGTGTTTCAACTGGATCTAAAGCATCAACATCCAGAGATAGATGAATGCCATCTGTTTTTTCTTTCAAGTAGTCTATTGTTTCTTTAATGACTTGTTTAATACCATATCTATCTACTTCAGCCATCGTATATGTTTTAATATTATTGTCTTTAATATATTGTCTTTCGCCTACATCCAAATCTCTCATACCAATGAGAACGATATTCTCAGGTTTTACTTTGGGCGCATAATTAGCAATGTTGACTAACTTGTCATCCCCATCGCCAGCAAGTATTCTTAAAGGCATACCATGGATGTTTCCTGAAGGTGACTCTTCTGGTATATTTAAATCTCCATGCGCGTCATACCATATAACTCCTAAATTTTCATAATGCTTACTGACTCCAGAAATAGAACCAATCGCAATAGAATGGTCACCACCTAAAATTAATGGAAAATGGTTATTTGATATACTATTGGAAACAGACTGACTTAATGTTTCAGATGTTTCAATAATTTCCTCTAAATTTCGTAGTCCTTGTTGCTCTGAATTGAATTTATTTAAATTAAGTTCTGGTACATTTATATTGCCAGAATCTTTTACAGTTAATCCAATCGCTTCAATTCTTGCTACTATACCAGCATAACGTATTGCATCTGGACCAAGGTTTACCCCTAATTTCCTTTGTCCAAATGTAGATGGTGTACCTATAATTTCTACTGTTTTGTTCATCTATAAAACCCCTTTGTTGTTATCTTGTTACTAGAATAATCTAAAGCGTTTGAGTTTTCAACCTTGGGTAATACAGTACATTTAGCTATTTCATTTCTTTTTACATATAAAACCACTTTAATGATTTATCATTCAATAAAATGATGATAAAAACACTGTTTTTACTATTTTCAATCATAATATTGTATAAAAAGAAAATGATAAATTTAATTTCAACAAAGCGATAATTAATTTAAAACATAAAAAAAGTACTTCTCATATGAGAAGTACTTAAGAGTGAGCCATAGTGGGCTCGAACCACTGACCCTCTGATTAAAAGTCAGATGCTCTACCAACTGAGCTAATGGCTCTAATGGCTGGGCTAGCTGGATTCGAACCAGCGCGTGATGGAGTCAAAGTCCATTGCCTTACCGCTTGGCTATAGCCCATTAATGGTGGAGGGGGGCAGATTCGAACTGCCGAACCCGAAGGAGCGGATTTACAGTCCGCCGCGTTTAGCCACTTCGCTACCCCTCCAAGCTGTTCAATTAAGAATGGTGGAGAATGACGGGTTCGAACCGCCGACCCTCTGCTTGTAAGGCAGATGCTCTCCCAGCTGAGCTAATTCTCCTAATATGTATGACCCCGACGGGACTCGAACCCGTGTTACCGCCGTGAAAGGGCGGTGTCTTAACCGCTTGACCACGGGGCCATAATGGCTCCACAGGTAGGACTCGAACCTACGACCGATCGGTTAACAGCCGATAGCTCTACCACTGAGCTACTGTGGAATAATCAAATTGCCTGGCAACGTCCTACTCTTGCGGAACGTAAGTCCGACTACCATCGGCGCTAAGGAGCTTAACTTCTGTGTTCGGCATGGGAACAGGTGTGACCTCCTTGCCATTGTCACCAGACAATGAAATGTATGAAATTATACATTCAAAACTAGATAGTAAGTAAAATATGATTCAACCAAACAAAACATTTAAAATTTGATTAAGTCTTCGATCGATTAGTATTCGTCAGCTACACATATCGCTATGCTTCCACCTCGAACCTATTAACCTCATCATCTTTGAGGGATCTTATAACCGAAGTTGGGAAATCTCATCTTGAGGGGGGCTTCATGCTTAGATGCTTTCAGCACTTATCCCGTCCATACATAGCTACCCAGCGATGCCGTTGGCACGACAACTGGTACACCAGAGGTATGTCCATCCCGGTCCTCTCGTACTAAGGACAGCTCCTCTCAAATTTCCTACGCCCACGACGGATAGGGACCGAACTGTCTCACGACGTTCTGAACCCAGCTCGCGTACCGCTTTAATGGGCGAACAGCCCAACCCTTGGGACCGACTACAGCCCCAGGATGCGATGAGCCGACATCGAGGTGCCAAACCTCCCCGTCGATGTGAACTCTTGGGGGAGATAAGCCTGTTATCCCCGGGGTAGCTTTTATCCGTTGAGCGATGGCCCTTCCATGCGGAACCACCGGATCACTAAGTCCGTCTTTCGACCCTGCTCGACTTGTAAGTCTCGCAGTCAAGCTTCCTTATGCCTTTACACTCTATGAATGATTTCCAACCATTCTGAGGAAACCTTTGAGCGCCTCCGTTACTCTTTAGGAGGCGACCGCCCCAGTCAAACTGCCCATCTGACACTGTCTCCCACCATGATAAATGGTGCGGGTTAGAAATCCAACACAGCGAGGGTAGTATCCCACCAACGCCTCCACGTAAGCTAGCGCTCACGTATCTCAGGCTCCTACCTATCCTGTACAAGCTGTGCCGAATTTCAATATCAGACTACAGTAAAGCTCCACGGGGTCTTTCCGTCCTGTCGCGGGTAACCTGCATCTTCACAGGTACTATGATTTCACCGAGTCTCTCGTTGAGACAGTGCCCAAATCGTTACGCCTTTCGTGCGGGTCGGAACTTACCCGACAAGGAATTTCGCTACCTTAGGACCGTTATAGTTACGGCCGCCGTTTACTGGGGCTTCGATTCGTAGCTTCGCAGAAGCTAACCACTCCTCTTAACCTTCCAGCACCGGGCAGGCGTCAGCCCCTATACATCACCTTACGGTTTAGCAGAGACCTGTGTTTTTGATAAACAGTCGCTTGGGCCTATTCACTGCGGCTCTCCTGGGCGTTAACCCTAAAGAGCACCCCTTCTCCCGAAGTTACGGGGTCATTTTGCCGAGTTCCTTAACGAGAGTTCGCTCGCTCACCTTAGAATTCTCATCTTGACTACCTGTGTCGGTTTGCGGTACGGGCACCACAATTCTAGCTAGAGGCTTTTCTTGGCAGTGTGAAATCAACGACTCGAGGAAACAATTTCCTCTCCCCATCACAGCTCAATCTTAAGAGTGCCGGATTTGCCTAACACTCAATCTCACTGCTTGGACGTACAATCCAATCGTACGCTTCGCCTATCCTACTGCGTCCCCCCATCGCTTAAAACGAATAATGGTGGTACAGGAATATCAACCTGTTATCCATCGCCTACGCCTATCGGCCTCAGCTTAGGACCCGACTAACCCAGAGCGGACGAGCCTTCCTCTGGAAACCTTAGTCAATCGGTGGACGGGATTCTCACCCGTCTTTCGCTACTCACACCGGCATTCTCACTTCTAAGCGCTCCACATGTCCTTGCGATCATGCTTCAACGCCCTTAGAACGCTCTCCTACCATTGTCCTTACGGACAATCCACAGCTTCGGTAATATGTTTAGCCCCGGTACATTTTCGGCGCAGTGTCACTCGACTAGTGAGCTATTACGCACTCTTTAAATGATGGCTGCTTCTAAGCCAACATCCTAGTTGTCTGGGCAACGCCACATCCTTTTCCACTTAACATATATTTTGGGACCTTAGCTGGTGGTCTGGGCTGTTTCCCTTTCGAACACGGACCTTATCACCCGCGTTCTGACTCCCAAGTTAAATTGATTGGCATTCGGAGTTTGTCTGAATTCGGTAACCCGATAAGGGCCCCTCGTCCAAACAGTGCTCTACCTCCAATAATCATCACTTGAGGCTAGCCCTAAAGCTATTTCGGAGAGAACCAGCTATCTCCAGGTTCGATTGGAATTTCTCCGCTACCCACAACTCATCCGCTCACTTTTCAACGTAAGTCGGTTCGGTCCTCCATTCAGTGTTACCTGAACTTCAACCTGGTCATGGGTAGATCACCTGGTTTCGGGTCTACGACCAAATACTCAACGCCCTATTCAGACTCGCTTTCGCTACGGCTCCACATTCACTGCTTAACCTTGCATCAAATCGTAACTCGCCGGTTCATTCTACAAAAGGCACGCCATCACCCATTAACGGGCTCTGACTACTTGTAAGCACACGGTTTCAAGTTCTATTTCACTCCCCTTCCGGGGTACTTTTCACCTTTCCCTCACGGTACTGGTTCACTATCGGTCACTAGAGAGTATTTAGCCTTGGGAGATGGTCCTCCCAGATTCCGACGGAATTTCTCGTGTTCCGTCGTACTCAGGATCCACTCAAGAGTGAACAAACTTTCGACTACAGGATTATTACCTTCTTTGATTCATCTTTCCAGATGATTCGTCTAGTCTGTTCTTTTGTAACTCCGTATAGAGTGTCCTACAACCCCAACAAGCAAGCTCGTTGGTTTGGGCTCTTCCCGTTTCGCTCGCCGCTACTCAGGGAATCGATTTTTCTTTCTCTTCCTGCGGGTACTAAGATGTTTCAGTTCTCCGCGTCTGCCTTCAGATATGCTATGTATTCACATATCGATAACACGACATAACTCGTGCTGGGTTTCCCCATTCGGAAATCTCTGGATCAAAGCTTACTTACAGCTCCCCAAAGCATATCGTCGTTAGTAACGTCCTTCGTCGACTTCTAGTGCCAAGGCATCCACCGTGCGCCCTTAATAACTTAATCTTTTTTTGACTTTCAACACGAACAAGTCGGTTGAAAACCCAAAATGTTATTAATCTGTGAGTGTTCTTTCGAACACTAGCGATTATTTCTTTTTGAATTCAAAGCTTGTTAAAAAACTCTAATTCACTCGGTTTTGCTTGGTAAAATCATAAATTTTACTTACTTATCTAGTTTTCAATGTACAAAATAATGCAATGAATACTCCAATGAGCATTCAAAACTGAATACAATATGTCAATGTTATTCCTGCATCTTCGTAAGAAGATGTTCCGAATATATCCTTAGAAAGGAGGTGATCCAGCCGCACCTTCCGATACGGCTACCTTGTTACGACTTCACCCCAATCATTTGTCCCACCTTCGACGGCTAGCTCCATAAATGGTTACTCCACCGGCTTCGGGTGTTACAAACTCTCGTGGTGTGACGGGCGGTGTGTACAAGACCCGGGAACGTATTCACCGTAGCATGCTGATCTACGATTACTAGCGATTCCAGCTTCATGTAGTCGAGTTGCAGACTACAATCCGAACTGAGAACAACTTTATGGGATTTGCATGACCTCGCGGTTTAGCTGCCCTTTGTATTGTCCATTGTAGCACGTGTGTAGCCCAAATCATAAGGGGCATGATGATTTGACGTCATCCCCACCTTCCTCCGGTTTGTCACCGGCAGTCAACCTAGAGTGCCCAACTTAATGATGGCAACTAAGCTTAAGGGTTGCGCTCGTTGCGGGACTTAACCCAACATCTCACGACACGAGCTGACGACAACCATGCACCACCTGTCACTTTGTCCCCCGAAGGGGAAGGCTCTATCTCTAGAGTTTTCAAAGGATGTCAAGATTTGGTAAGGTTCTTCGCGTTGCTTCGAATTAAACCACATGCTCCACCGCTTGTGCGGGTCCCCGTCAATTCCTTTGAGTTTCAACCTTGCGGTCGTACTCCCCAGGCGGAGTGCTTAATGCGTTAGCTGCAGCACTAAGGGGCGGAAACCCCCTAACACTTAGCACTCATCGTTTACGGCGTGGACTACCAGGGTATCTAATCCTGTTTGATCCCCACGCTTTCGCACATCAGCGTCAGTTACAGACCAGAAAGTCGCCTTCGCCACTGGTGTTCCTCCATATCTCTGCGCATTTCACCGCTACACATGGAATTCCACTTTCCTCTTCTGCACTCAAGTTTCCCAGTTTCCAATGACCCTCCACGGTTGAGCCGTGGGCTTTCACATCAGACTTAAGAAACCGCCTACGCGCGCTTTACGCCCAATAATTCCGGATAACGCTTGCCACCTACGTATTACCGCGGCTGCTGGCACGTAGTTAGCCGTGGCTTTCTGATTAGGTACCGTCAAGACGTGCACAGTTACTTACACATTTGTTCTTCCCTAATAACAGAGTTTTACGAGCCGAAACCCTTCATCACTCACGCGGCGTTGCTCCGTCAGGCTTTCGCCCATTGCGGAAGATTCCCTACTGCTGCCTCCCGTAGGAGTCTGGACCGTGTCTCAGTTCCAGTGTGGCCGATCACCCTCTCAGGTCGGCTACGTATCGTCGCCTTGGTAAGCCGTTACCTTACCAACTAGCTAATACGGCGCGGGTCCATCTATAAGTGATAGCAAAACCATCTTTCACTTTAGAACCATGCGGTTCCAAATGTTATCCGGTATTAGCTCCGGTTTCCCGAAGTTATCCCAGTCTTATAGGTAGGTTACCCACGTGTTACTCACCCGTCCGCCGCTAACGTCAAAGGAGCAAGCTCCTTATCTGTTCGCTCGACTTGCATGTATTAGGCACGCCGCCAGCGTTCATCCTGAGCCAGGATCAAACTCTCCATAAATGAATTATGATGTTTGATTAGCTCATAAAATACTAATTTGTGTTATCTCTAACACTTGTTTTGAACCAACAATTTAATGTTGTGTTCGGAATTAACGTTGACATATTGCAATTCAGTTTTCAATGTTCATTTAAATAGTTGTTTCATTACTATACCATTTTTGTTAACAACTTGTCAACAAAAAAATAATATTTTTTAAATGAGTAATTAACATTACTTTAATAATATTAAATTATTATTAAGATTATTTCAAGTATATTTTTTACACTTTTTATAATTTCTTTAAATAATGTTATTGCCGTTTTTAACGACTTTTAAATAATATCAATTCCTCAATGGAAAGTCAATATTTAATTTAAGATTTTGTGATTTCTTTCGTTCACTTATTTAGTAGCAATTGTTTGCCACAAGAAACTATTCTACCACCATTTTAAAAAATTGCAATAAAAAAATGGATAGAAATTAAAATAATCTCTATCCATTACTGAAATGACTTATTTTGTCGTTTTATCAATGATTTGTTGTGCCATGGATTGATAGATTTCACCGAGTCGATCATCAGCTTGATAAATTGAAGGTGCAAAGTCTTTTGGATTCCAAGATGGTTGTTCTAACGGGAGGTGTCCTAGCAAGTCAGTTTGTAGTTCTTCTGCAAGTTTTTCTCCGCCACCAGTACCGAATACATATTCTTTATTCCCTGTTTCTTTACTTTGGAAATAAGACATATTTTCGATTACACCTAGAATAGAATGTTCTGTATGTTTAGCCATTGCGCCAGCACGGGCTGCGACAAATGCTGCTGTTGGATGTGGCGTTGTCACTATAATTTCCTTACTTGAAGGTAGCATCGTATGAACATCTAATGCAATATCTCCTGTGCCTGGAGGTAGATCTAAGATAAGGTAGTCTAAATCTCCCCATCTAACTTCTACAAAGAAATTAGTTAACATTTTACCTAGCATGGGTCCTCTCCAAATCACTGGTGCATTCTCTTCTACAAAGAATGCCATTGAGATCACTTTCACACCATGACGTTCTACGGGAATGATTTCTTTGCCTTGTACACCTGGTTTCTCATCAATTCCCATCATATCTGGAACACTAAAACCGTAGATATCAGCATCTACTAAGCCTACTTTTTTACCTTCACGCGCTAATGATACTGCTAGATTAACAGCGACTGTTGATTTACCAACGCCCCCTTTACCAGAAGCAATAGCGATAAATTCTACTGGATTATCTTTTGACAGTAATCCTTCAATGGTTTGATTTTCGTTTTCGCCAGAGCCACGATATTGCTCAACAACATCACTCGGCAATTCTTCAAATCTGATGCCAACCGTGTTTGCTCCATTTTCCTTTAATACTTCTACAATAGCCATTTGCAAATCTAATTGCGGTTGTCCACCTAATTGCGCCATTGCTACTTTAACACTAACGTGTTCTATCTCTTCTTTAATAGTAACTTCTACTATTCCATCTGTTTCTTTTAATGGTACATCTATTATTGGATCTTTTAATTCTCCAACAAGTTCTTTAACTTGCGCTATCGTTAACACAAAGCGTCCCCCTCTTATTTAAATATCAATTATATTTTAACAAACAAAACTAACATTTGCTTCAAATAGCTTAATTTAAGTATAAATATAATTTGTTCAATAAAAAAGCAGTTAGCTCAATCTATTCTTAATATTAGAATAATAAGCTAACTACTTTCACTTTAGATCAATGTATTTAAGTTGTTTGGAATTCAAAATATGCAAGATCTTCCTTATGTTTAAGAATATAATGTTCACTTACATTATTTATTTTTTTGATTTAAATTTTTACTATCAGGATAAAATATTTCTTTACAGATGAATAATACGCCAATAATTAATACAATTACCCAAAAGTCGATGTCGATATAGGTATAATGTATGTGCACTATAAAATAAAACAACAATGTAGTTACTGAAAACGTAATTAATTGAAAGGTAAGTCCTTGAAAGTAAAGATTTTCAGGTAATTTTTTTCTAAAATAATCCATTAAATTTTCTACAATGAATAAATTGAAATAGCCTAATACAATATAACTACCGTAATATATCAAGTTATCGTAAAAACTTTTATTATAACCAAAATATGCAAGATGAAAGTAGATTAAAATTCTACTTAATCCGTATAAACCAAATCCTAAAAAAGTTAAAAAAATCGCACCAGAAATAATAAATACAGAAAGCACAATAAGCGTTGTTAATAAATATCTTAAATATTTCATAGCTTACTGTCCTCCCTTTCTTAATCAATCATTGACTATATAAACATATATTTTCTTATATGTGATATGAATGCATTATATATCTTACCATTATAACTTTATATGACCAAACGACAGAAATTCAACCTACTATATTATCATTTGTTATTCATTTTAAACAAAAACACTTAGCAATGTTAAAACATGTTAAGTTAATGTATCTTGTTTTCGATATGTGATGGACCATAATATTATAAGTATAAACAAGATGACAAAGCTCAAAATTACAATGTTATGAATATGCAAACCAATAATTGGAATAGATAACGCATAGACATAGCCCATAATTGTCGATCCGACTGAATTACCCAGGCTCTTAGTCAAAGTGTATAATGACATCATACGCTTCATATTTTTAGGAGAGGTTTCTTCTTGTGTGATAACACTATCTTTAGTATAAACTGTACCAAAGCTTATACCTGCTAATAACAAACTACAAGCAATAAAAATTGGAGAGTTAGTTCCTATAAATACTAAAATGCCACAAAGCATTAAACATGTAAATGCAAATATATATAATGCCTTCCTAGTCATTTTTGCTTCTATTTTATCTAAATTAAAATTCAATACTAGCCACGCAAACGAAATTGGAAAAATAACAAACCCACTTTGTAATGGAGATAAGCCAAGATCTTCTTGTAAATAAATTGGCATATAGAGGTTATAACCCATAAGTATAATTGCATATGCAAAATCAGTAAAAAATATTAAAACAATTGTTTTATTAAATTCTTGCACTGGTATAAAAGGTGTTTTTATTGTCTTTTCATTTCTATATAACACAACACCGACAACCGTAGCTAATATGATTGAAATGATATTTAAATAAATATTGGCTGTATACATCACTGCAAATATTAAAAAGAATACAAAAGTATAAAATAACGATAAGCCTTTTACATCTAATTTAGCACTAGTTGATGTACTTTCATTCTCGAAATGAAATGTAATCACTACAAGTATGATTGCAATAATTGAAATTGGAATATTCACGAAGAATAGCCAATGCCATGTAGCAAACTCTAAAATACCGCCACCTAAAACAGGTCCTATAATACTGGATATCCCCCATACACTTCCAACGATTCCCATGATTTTATAGCGTAAAGGTATCTCAAATGCCAGTTTTGGGACAATTTGGCTTAATGCCATCATGACACCTGCACCCAATCCTTGAATAAAGCGAGAGATGATTAACATGGTAAATGTGTCACTTAGCCCTGAAAATAAACTTCCTATTGTAAATAACATAAGCCCTAATAATGTAATATATATAATTTTAGTACGATCTAACAATTCTCCAACAATCGGGTTTGCAATAACAATTGCAATAAAATACACAGCAAATATCAATGAAATAGATGACGTTACGTTTAAATCATTTTTTATAGTTGGCAATGCTAAGGAAACGATTGAAGTTTCTATTGCAGACATAAACATAATTAATATTAACGCAATAATAATGCCTAATGATTTTATATTCATATATAACTTCCTAACCCTTAAATTTTGTAACAATATCAATATCTACTTAACCATTATTTATTTATAAGTTCAACACATTTTTCAAAAACGCTCTTCAGTGCATACAACATTTAAACATGCCATAAAAAAAGCTGCTAACAATGTCAATGAACATTGTTAACAACTTTAATTATCTTACATAAAATACATGATAGCTACAAAGTGAAATACGGATGCAACTATAATGAAGAAATGCCATATCATATGAAAATACGGACGGTTTTTTTGAGCATAAAACCAAGCTCCTATTGTATAGGCAAGTCCACCAAACAATATAAATAACATAAATAGTAAAGATGAATCAAAAATAATTGTTGGCAAAAATAGTACACCAATCCATCCCATAACTAAATACATAATCAAACTTAACTTATGATTAACATTTTTTGCTAACGATTTGTAAAGAATGCCCCAGATTGTAATGCCCCACAAGACAACCATGCTAGACCAGCCAATCCAACCACCGACCAAAGTAAGACATATCGGTGTATAAGTACCTGCAATCGCGACATAAATCATACTATGATCGATTATTCTTAATATGAATTTATGTGATGATTGATTTGGCATGGCATGATATACCGTTGATGAGATAAACATTAAAAAAATACTTATTACATAAACAGAGACACTAAAGGCACCTAACACACCATATTCAAGAAAACTATGTATCGCTGCATAAGGCAATGCACATAATGCTATAAAAGCAGCCACTCCATGTGATACTGAGTTGCCAATTTCTTCCCCAAAAGTCAGGGGAATAATATCTTTAAATGTTTTAACCAGTTTATTATCTTCAGCTTCTACTGAATGAGACATGAGTGTAACCACCTTTTTATATCATATTCATGCGTTTTAAATCAGCCGTAGCCGTTTCAACACTATCTTTACCTTCTTTATTCTTAAGTGGAGAGAATTCTTCCTCTCTAGGTACCTGTAATGTTACAAAACTATGCGCATATTGGAAGATATCAAAATAAAATAGTTCAAACTTTAATGTCGGTAGTTCAATTACACCAAAGTCTTCATCTAATTGTTTTAAGTTTTTAATCGCTAAATGATATGGTAAGTCGTTATCAACAACATTATTGATAAACGCCAGTTTAAATGAGTGGATTCCAATATTAGCATTGTTAAACTCATTAGCTATTTCTGGATCTAATTCTGAATATTCTAGAACCGTGTCTTTTTGATTCGCATTGACTAACCTACCAACACTTTCCCCATCCTTGGGTTGTATGGACTTAGTAGTGATGTCCATACTTTTCTGAAATGTGTATCCTGCAAATAATGGATCTAATACTTTAACTAACACATTATCAATATTATTTAAGAAAATATATTCGACGCCATTTTCAGTCATTTCATCTAAATAACCTGATTTTGCTAATGATTTAAATACACCACCATTACCGTTTGGCGTTTCAAGAATATTACTATCCACATCCAATACCAGTTTACCCTCCTCTGACAAAGCGACAATATTATCTTGCATAAAGAAGTGTACATGATCTCTGTCGTAACCAAAATAATTTTTCGACTCGAAATATAGTTGTGTTTCTTTATCATTAATTTTACTTGTCATAATATACCAGTCGATATACTGACCTGTTTGTTCTTTTAATGCCAATAATTGTTTCGCTTGAATTTCAAACAAACTCGTATCTTCAATTTCAAATGAACCTTTTGGACCTTTGTAGCCTAACCTTGTCCCTTGACCACCAGCCATTAATAAAACTGCAAATTTGCCTTTTTTAATCGCATCAAGTCCAATTTTTTCATATTGTTCGATTTCATCAACTGTAAATTCGCTTTTCACGTCATATTTGACTTCATTAACAGAAGAAACATCATCAATTACCTTTTTATTCAAGTATAAATCATTATATAAATTTCTAATATCAGCTAAATTTAATGATTCAAGTTTTTCAGATAAGTGTTCTTTCTCATTTGAACTCATTAATTTTTCAAACTCAATGAGATGTTCTTGATTAAACTTTTCTAGTGTTTTCTTATCTAACATGCTCTCTCTCCTTAATATCCCTTTAATCAGATATAATTTATACCTTTTTTATAATATGGATATATCATTTCACTATATGTACTTTATATTATTATGATTCTTAGGACAACCATAATTATAACCAATTCAAGAATAGATTATTAAAAAATGGCTGAAAAATCACATAAATTGCGCCAATGGTCAATGCACTTGCCAATGAGATATCAACTAGCCCACCAGTTTTAAATACAACTAGGAATTTCACATTAATTGGTATCGGATAAAATAACTTAACACCTCTTGGCGTTAGCATATCTAGTATAACATGTGAAAGCAATCCTAGAATAATCGTAACTAAATAGTATGATGACGTTTGTATGACATATAGTAAACAAACAATAATTGCGATGAATAACAATGAATGTGTGAATGTCCTGTGCCCAAATATCATTCTAATGAAAAAACTAATCAGTTTAAATCGTCTTCCTATCTTGCTTTGGGGATGACAAATATCAGGTAATAAACTTGATATGACTGCAAGCGTAATAACTGTGATCGAAGTAAACAAATCTGTATGAAAATATTCTATAGTTAAAGCCCCGACTAATAAGCCGCATGATGCATGTGTTTTACCTGTCATTTTCACTTCTCCTTATCATTAATATTTTAGCATAATCACACGATTAATGCGAACATACTTTCGTAAAAAACATATGAGTATAACCTTTTTTGAAAAAGTATCACACAATCTCTTGAAAACGATTGCAATATATTGTATGATATATCTACAAATTATTTAAAGGATGTGTTCGAGTTATGGCAATGACAGTAAAAAAAGATAACAATGAAGTAAGAATTCAGTGGAGAGTTGCAGATATCAAAATTCCAACAAGTGAAATTAAGAACATTTCACAAGATCAAAATATCCATGAAGTACCAAAACTCGATAGAGATAAAGTTTCGAGAATCGGTTCTACATTTGGAAAAACGAACCGCGTTATCATCGATACTGATGACCATGAATACATTATTTATACGCAAAATGATCAAAAAGTTTATAATGAAGTTACCAAGTAATTCATACAATAACTTCACTTAAATAAAATTAATAAAAAGAGGTATAACAAATGACCTAATGAGATTTTCACTTTGCTATAAATAGCTTGAACCATTTACTGCCTTTCAATTGTAATCTGCTCGCTATTAATAAGCGTTCTCAATTACCTTCTTAAATCAACAATGCTATAATATATTTATATTAATGAAAGAAGGTGCGCAGCATGTACGTTGTAACAAATCGAATCGATGTTAAAAAAGGCTTCGCAGAAAAAATGGCACCAAAGTTTACTCAAGGTGGTAAAATCCAAGAATTAGAAGGTTTCCAAAAAGTTGAAGTTTGGCTTATTGATGATGAAGCAGATTACGATCAAATGTATATCAATACTTGGTGGGATTCTGAAGATGACTTTAAAGGTTGGTTGAAGAGCGATGCTTTCAAAGAAGCACATGAAGGTAAATCAAAAACTAAAAGTGACGATTCACCTATCCTAGGTAATAAAGTAGTTAAAGCAAATGTGATTTCAGAGCTCTCATAACTCTGACGTTATATTAGCGATACCAGTACCGGTAGTTTTTACAGTTCATACATTATATGACAAATTAAAAATAGCCATAAAGTATCTATATTGATAGATTGCTTTATGGCTTTTTGTATGACAATACTTTAGTAATACAATGTGATATTTAATCTGTAAAGGCGCCTATTAATTGAAATATAAATGTGCCATCAATGAAATAATAGGTAACGCAATGATCGTTCTAATTAAGAAAATAACGAAAAGCTTAAAAATACTCACAGGTATCTTTGATCCTAAGATCACACCGCCTACTTCTGATAAGTATATTAATTGAGTAATACTTAATGCACCAACTACAAATAAAGTAATATCATTACCTACACCTTCAATTAAAATAGATGGTAAAAACATATCGGCAAATCCAATTAATACAGTCTCTGAGGCTTGTACAGCTTCAGGAATTTGTAGTAATTCTAAAAATGGTACAAATGGTTTACCAATAATTGAAAATAAAGGCGTATATGTCGCGATAATTGTAGCTAATGTCCCTACACTCATGACTACTGGCAAAATAACGAACCACATATCAATCACTGTTTTAAAACCTGATTTGAAAAATAATCTAAAACCAGGTGCTTTAATACCAGTTTCTGTAGCCATGTCAAATCCATGTCTTAATGGCGTTTTGTTTTCTGGTAGCTGCTCAGTTCTCATTTCCTCAGAAACTTCTTTTGCATATTCATCTTTAATAGATTTTAAAGGCCAAATCCTTGGTAAAATAAATGCACACACTAAACAAGAAATAATAACCGTTAAATAAAAATAGAAGAAATGGTTTTGCATGTGCACAGTTTCTGCAACAACAATTGCAAAGGTAAGAGATACAACACTAAATGTAGTTGCAATCACTGTTGCTTCACGTCTTGAGTAGAATCCTTCTTCATATTGTCTACTTGTAATTAAGACACCTACCGTACCATCACCAATAAAAGATGCTAAATTATCTACTGTAGAACGACCCGGCAATGTGAATAACGGTCTCATAATAGGTCTAAATACTGGTCCTAGTAATTCCAATAATCCATATTCCATAAGCAATGGTAAGAATAGTGCAGCAAAGAAAAATACCGTAACCAACGTCGGTAGTAAACTTTCAAATACAAGACCACCTGTGTCTGCAGAATATATGACTTCAGTGCCGACTTTTAAATATGTAATCCATACAAATACAACTGCTAATATTCTCAAAATGAGCCATCCGATTTTAACATTAAATGCGTTGTACATTAATCCTTCCGGTGCTAATTTATTTTTCAGTACTATAGAACATAATACAGATAAAATGCCTGATAGTGTAATAATAATCACAATAATTAAAGGCATTGCACCTCCGATAGTGTCTTTCAAAAGTCCAGCTAAAAATGCAACAGGTAAAGTTGTTTGTTTTTCACCATCTTCAGTCACGCTTATTGGCATTAAGAATAAAATTATGCCAATTAAAGACATGATAATAAACTTAAGTCGACCACGTACAATCTGGGCTTTACTATATTGATTCACTCTATTCACCCCTTAGGTGTATTAATTTGATTTTATTTTTAAAAACAACAGCTATAATTATAACGTATAATGTATAAATATGTAAATCGGTAATTTTTGTCTATTTACTGTCATTTTAAAAAAGTAGAATCGATTCTATAAGCATAGAATTAATTCTACTTTAAATGAAAGCGATTACTTTTGCAATTTACATCCTATTTCTTTACTTAATTTAAATTAAATTTTTCTTAATAAAAATAAAAAGTATGGTACACCTACAATTGCCACAATCACCCCTACTGGAATATCAAGGGGCGGATGGACGCCTCTTGCAATGCAATCACTGATTGAAAGGAGTAAAGCCCCAATCAACCCTGACATTAGCGTAATATGAATGTGTTTATGACCTACAATTCTTCTTGCAATATGCGGCGCTATCAATCCTAGAAAACTCAATCCACCCACAATTGAAATAGATGCACCGGCTAAAATGACAGCTAATAATAGAAGAATCATTTTAATTTTTTTCACTTTTGTCCCTAATGCCGTTGCAATATCATCACCTAATGACAAAATATCGAGTTGATGACAATAATATAGAATAATCGGAAGTGCGATGATAAACCAAGGCAAAATAACCCAAACATTCATCATACTGTGACCATACAAACTACCTGTTAACCAAACTAATGCCGTATTTGCATCCATTGGATTTCGAATTAATAAATATTGCACAATTGCTGTACAAATCGCACCAATTGCTAAACCTATAAGTGCAAGTTTTGAGCCTTGAACATTAAACTTAGATATCAATACAGTTAATATGATACTAATACACAATGCTCCTGCAAACGAACCAAAAGGTAGTATAAACAACGGTGCAGAAGGAAACAACATAATAATTGTTACAGCAGATAAACTGGCACCTTTTGTAATACCAATAACATCTGGAGACGCTAGGGCATTTCTCACGACACCTTGTATCAATGAGCCAGATATTGCTAAACTACTACCAACAATTATTGCTAGAAACATTCGAGGTATTCTATATTCATTTAAAATAAAATTATCATGATTAAATAAACTTTTAACCGCTTCAATTGGATTCATAAATACAGCACCGATAGACAATGATGCGATTGCAGAAATTATTAACAAAACTGTTACGATGCTATAACGCAAAGTTAATTTACCCATCATAATCTATCGACTCCTTTAATTGTTATTAATAAGAAGTATAGTGCGCCTACAAATGAAGTCACGATACCAACTGGTGATTCAAATGGAAAAGCAATTAATCGACTTAAAACATCAGATAACAATAGTAAATCTGCACCAATCACCATTGTCAGTGGAACCATTAATCTATAATCTGCACGTATATAGTGTTTTACAATATGAGGTACAATTAATCCTACAAATCCAATTGGTCCTGCAATTGAAACGGATGCCCCTGCAAGTACAATGACCAATAAACCAGTGGCTATTCTTACTAATTTAACATTTTGTCCTAAAGACGTAGCTAAATCTTCACCAAGTTCCATGATTGTTAGTTGCTTAGCAATCGCAATGGCCCCTATAAATGCGAGCACAAACCATGGTATGACACCTATAATTTGTGGCCATTGTATTGTAGATAATGAACCCACAAGCCAAAACATTACCGTTGAAGTTGCATCTTCATTTAAAAGGATAATGCCTTGAGTCAAGCTAGAAAAAAATAGATGGATTGCCATACCAGCTAGTGCTAGTTTAACTGGCGTCATGCCCTTAGTGGATCCAGATAGAAAATATACTGTAAGTCCGCCTATAAATGCGCCTACAAATGCAAGTATGGTTGCGTATTCAGATAAAGCAGGTACAATCATAGTGATAAAGACGATAACAAATGAAGCACCGGCATTCACGCCAAAAATTTGAGGTGATGCCAATGGGTTTCTCGTCATTGCCTGCATTAACAGACCTGCTACACCCAGGGCAGCACCAATGAATAAGGCTGCCAACATGCGTGGCATACGCACATTATGTATTAAAAATGTTTGTTTTGTGTCGGTATGATGCCATATGTAATCCATGAAATCGTTAAACGTAATATGCGACGACCCTACACTTAAATTGAAGTATATAATGACAAAAAGCGCACACACACTCACAATAAATGTGAGTGCTGTGCGTTTTTTTGTTTTTTTCTCTATTAATTTGGTTGGGTCAATGCTATTTGATTTAGTCATTTACCTGTCACCCTACTTTTGTTGATTATCCTTTTTTTCCTCTTTAGAAATATCTACTAGTTGCTTAGCAATTTCCTCAGAAGAAATAATGCCACGTGCACGTGCCCATGTATTTCGATCTACTACAGAAACACGATTATTTTTCACTGCATCTAAATCTTGCCAAACTGGATTATTTTCTTGTTTTTTAAGATTTGGATCGTTTTCACCTTTGTCTGCCATAATAAACATACGTCCAGGATTAATATCTGACAATACTTCGGCATTTAATTGTAAGTAAGGTCCTTTTAAGTATTTAGATAAGTTATCTGTTTTTGTTTTATTTAATGCATTATTAAAGCCTAATTCTTTTAATAATTGACCTACGTATGTGTTTTCAGGATGTGCAAGTAATCCTGATTTCGCTACTACTGCAGGTAACACGGGTTGTTTTTTATCCATAGTAATTTCTTTACTATATTTATCCATTAATTCATCGTGTTCTTTAAGTCTTTCTTTACCTTTATCTTCTTTACCGACTGCTTTAGCAATTGTTTTAAAGGCTTCTATATTATCTTTATAATCACTATCAAAGCTTGGTAACATAATCGTTGGTGCAATTTTTTCTAAATCTTTTTGAATACCTTTATGTCTATTCGTATCTGCAATAATGACATCCGGTTTTTGGTTGCTGATTTCTTCTAAGTTCGGTTGTTTACGTGCGCCTACAGATGTATAATCACCAATTTCTTTTCGTATTGGTTCCAAAATTCTATTCTTGTCACCATCATCAGCTACGCCTACTGGTTTCACATTTAAAGCAGCTAATGCATCAACAAATGAGAATTCAAGTGCAACAACACGTTTAGGATCTTTGGCAACTTTAGTAGTACCTCCATCATGTTTAATCGTCACACCATCTTTATTGTCATCACCTTTATCCGATTTACTCGAATCATTATCACTGACACTACCACAGGCAGCCAGTATGACTAGTGTTAAAGTTAAAAACAGGATACCCATAATTTTATAACTATGTTTCATCGTTTTCCCTCCTTAGATATGTATAATTACATATTTAATTCTATTGATAATGATTATCGGTGTCAATAAAAACTTTTAGTCTTTTTATTAAAGCTTAAAAACGATTTGATTTTTCAACATTAAAATTGTTACACAAATTTTCTATGATCTCATCGTGATGATAAGCTTTTTTTAAATTAACCATATACATACTATGGGCTAATGCTTTATAACCTAAACTGAATTGTATTTTATCACCTACTTGATAGTAATCTTGATTCAATAAATCAAGCATGACATGATCACTCGTAGCACCTGCAATGCTTATATGGTGATGTAACGGTTGGATATCTTCAACAGCTGTATCTAAATTTCCTATATCCACAATCGCTTGTAAGTATTGATGTCCGGTAGCAATATTCATTCGAGGTTTAATTTCTACAATTTCCGCTTCTAAGGTTATTGCATTTTGATATAAAGAAGCTATGGATTGATTTGTTGTTGTTTCTACACCTCTAAATAAAGTTTCACCTATTCTTAACTCATTAATTCTGCCAAAATCTCTATAAAGCATTTGGGGAATCATACTCGAATTGCCACCTGAAATAATTGAAAATTTCATATTTGTCTCACGTTCCACTGAATCTACAAATTGATTGATTAAAGCCACATCTTCTTCTGTAGGTATGACTGATTGAAAACACATAAAATTAAACGCAAGACCAACGATGGACACATGGTGCATGTACAAGATTTCATTAATATAATCAATGATGTCATAAGTAAGAATGCCCTCTCGGCCGTCTTTCCAATCTACCATCAACAATATTTTATGTTTCGTACCTTTTTCCCTAGCGATATCATTTAATCGTCGAATCGTTGTTATTTCAGTTTGGATACTGATATCCGTTTGCTGCACGACATCGTTTAATTCGCTTCGACTTGGCGTCCTAATCATCATAAAAGATAGATCTTCATTTTTACTTTTAGTAATGTTCTCAATACGGGCATCTGCAAAGTGTGTCAATCCGATTTCTTTGAGTGTTTCTACAATTCTATTATCACCACCAACACACTTAATTACGGCTGTAAATCGTATATGATTTTGATTAAAAATAGACGATAGCACTTGAGCATTGTATTTTATTTTTGATAAATTTATTTTTACTTGCGCCATACGTTACACCTCTTTATATATCGGATTCCTCAAATCTATTGTTACATATTGTTTCACTTTGCTTTCCATTCTCATTCTTAATAAAGCTTTAACAGTAATTGTCGGCCCAAATAGCACATTTCTTAATTTTTGGGCATGTGGTTTATGGGGATCAATTGCTTGTTCTACAATTTCACTTACAATCTCAAATAGCTGTGTTTCTTCAACCCCATCATATTGAGAAAAATGATGAATCAGTTCCGCAATTTGATTTTGAATTACAGCATGTTGAAATTTAGCAATGACTGATTCTATATTTTCTGCTATTAAACTTTTATTTGTAAGCGTGATATTGGGCAATTTTTGTTGTAATGTTGATAAATCAATTCTTGAACCACCTAAATCTCTAATAATAAATTGCATTTGATAATTAGGACCTAAATTAACAATTGTATTTTGCATATGTGCTTCTAACGCAATACCATAATCTTGTATATAGGCTACTAAAGGATCAATCAATGTTTTGGTATAAACACTGAGAAATTTCTTAATCGTATCCTCTGTAATTTCATCATTAATCCAATTCAAATAACTATCTACTGTTATTTGGTTATCAACTGGATTTCTATTGACTAAACTCGCTGTCACTATAGTTGTACCATTATCAGCCAAATAGGGTTGATGTCTGACAATACAAGCCAAATGACGTGCAATATCAGGCTCCGTCTTAGCATGAATACCAAACGGCTCCATAGAAACATGCAGTTGAGGATATATATCTAGCATATCCTGTAATTCATAACTGAGTTTAGGCCCATCTACCGTTGTCACACTAGACACTGTACGTACTGCACTTGTGGTTTGTACATCAACTGGTAACTTGATATGGTAAGGTTTCCCTATTAATTGCATCGTTCTAAATGATAGTGTTGCTTTTGCTTCAACTTCAAAAGGTGTTGGTAATAAATACTTAGATTCAATCCATTCTGCAAATTGATGCGGAATAACCTTTTCATACTGCCAAGGGTGTACAAACATTAAACTATAATCATTTAATTCCAAGTCGTGAACATCCAAGAAGGCTTTTAATTTATAACGATATTCAGGAACAATCTCATCTAAAATGAAGTCCGTATCGTTTTCCATAGATGTTATGACACAATGTTGTTTATGTATAAGCATGATTGGCAAACCAATTATTTTTTCAAATTCTGGTGCATATTGTTTAATCTCTGCTTCTGATAAAGGTAACTTCGTCTTTGATAAAGGGTGTGTTGGATGACCTTCGATGACAAGACTTTCTGAATAACTTAAGTCATTAATTTGTTCAGTATCTGCCATATGTTGAAGCCATGAAAAGAAATTAATTGTTTCAGGCATTTTTGAAAATTTAAGTGTTGCATGAATTAGCGATTGTCTATGATTAAAGTGTTCATACGTTAATGCGAACCCTTCTCTACTGGATAGCAATTCTTCAGTTAATCTTTGACTAATTGGAATATCAAAATGAGTATCCAGTACAGTTAAAAGTTGTTCTAATGAAGCAATCTCAGTCTCTACTTTACTTTTGATATAGGAGATAGCACCATAAAATTCATATCTTTCCATAGCACTTTTTCTAGATTTTTGTAATTTCAACACTTGGCCATGAATTTGCAATTCAACAAAATGCTCATACTCGTTAAAAAACATGTTTTCAGGAAAAATTTGTTCTTTAATAATTGCATTAAAAATACGATATTGTACATTTCTATCTGCTAACTGCCACGTTTGATGCATCATACAATACTGCCTCCATTTTTTCTTTGTCTACTAATCACACTAAATACGAATGCGATGATAAATGTACTTATACCCATGATGACGAAAGTTTCAATAATCCCGATAAATTCTGCCAAGAAACTCATGACCATTGCGCCTAAAGGAATCATCCCTCTGTCCATCATTACGACGCTGAGTATTTTACCTCTATGTTCTGCTTTCACTCTATGTTGGAAGTAAATTCTATTTGTAGTGCGTGCCCATTGGCTAAAAAGACCTATAAAGAATATAGATGTAAATAACAACCAAATTTGACTGCTAATTGTACAAAGCAGTGATACTCCGAATAAAATCGAACTCACGTAATACATTTTCACCATTGATACTTTCTCTAAAATATTAGGTAAAATCATGGTTGCAATAATACCACCTATCGCACAACACGTCATAGCACTCCCAAAAATAGTCACTTGGTTGGGAAATGTTTTATCCGTTAATACTGGTAATAACGTTGTATAGGTAAATCCAGTTGCCATAATCAATAATGACGTCACAAAGATTCTAGATCCTTCTAAATTTTCTTTAAAATATGTCATCACATATTTTATGCTTACATCTGTATTTTCCTTAGCTATTATATGCTCACTAAAGTTCAATGGCAAACAAAGTATGAGTGATACAAGATAGCAAAACGCTTGAACGCCAAAACTTATTTCTGCATTGTAAGTAGCCATGATAAAACCTGCGATGGCGGGTCCAATCGATCTACAAATATTAATAATAAATGAGTGATAAGCAACAGCCTGAGTCGTCGTTAATCTTTGAGTTAAATCTGGTAGCACTGCTTGACGTACTGGTGTTTCTATAGCGCTCATTATTCCCCGCCCAAGCGCATAAATTAAAAATACAACAATAGGTAGTTTTGCATGTTGAAATGTTAAAATACATAGTATAGTAGTTAATATGCAAGACGCTGATACAGTTATTTTTAAAAGATTACCTTTTTCATATTTATCTGCCAAACTGCCCGCCCATACACTTATGAGCAAAATGGGTACGAGTCGGAAAAAATTAATTAATCCGAGATAAATTGCGTTATGATATAAAGTAAATACATACCAATTCAGCGTAATTTGTCCAATCCAGTTCCCTAAAAACAGTAAGAATGAACTTGGAAAAAAATACTTTGCCATGTAATTCCTCCTGTTTTTAATTGATAATAATTATCATTATCGATAATATGGATTATACAAATATCTTATACGTTTGTAAAATAATTTTTTTAGAGGTGCATTATGAATTCCAAAATAAACGACAACAATTTAATTAATAAACTTACTAATGATGAACAATATGCGCTGTCTTATATACAATCTGTAAACCCTACTTGGGCAGAGGCATTTAATTCTATATTAATAGAAAGTCGAGATAAAATTTCACAAAGATTGATAACTTCAATGCATCGGGAGAATTTAGTTAATTGCCGAGATTACAGTGAAATCATTGATACTAAACAGTTATCTTTCACAATAGCCACACCACATACGAAAGTATTAACAATTTCATTCCCACATGCACAAATAAAGTTATATGCACCTATTTTAGGACAACATGCCTTCGACAGAATTAATGTGACAGGGCCATTTTATTTTGAACAAAATAATGAATATCATCGTATATTACATCCAAGTGAAATATTATCGTGTATTTTATTAGAAGCACCTCACTTAGATAATGAGGCAAGTATGCAGTTCAAAGAAGATATGGATAATAGCGTAGCTAATATGGCCATAGCATTAAGTTATCAGGCGTATACACTGACTGATGATAGCGAACCATTGTGTGAACTCATTTACGCATCGGCCGATCCGTATTTAAGGTCTGAGCAAGCAGTTGTCGAAGGTCATCCATTACATCCAGGTGCCAAATTACGTAAAGGTATGACACCTGAAACTGCAATTGCTTATTCTTCTGAATTTGCAAATAACATCAAATTGCAATTTATATTAATTCATAAAAATATCGCTAAAACACATGCTTTAAATAATAATTATAATGACTTAGTCTACAATTGCTTTGATGGTTTACATGATTCAGCAGTTAAAATACTCAGTAATGACAAAGTTGATAATTACTACGCGATGGCTGTACATCCATGGCAATATGATGAAATTTTAAAACAAGATTATATTCAAGAACTTGAAAAAGGACTCATTATCCCTGTTGACTACGAATTAGATTATTTTGCAGGTTTATCATTTAGAACGCTGATGCCTGAATTACCAGAAACATTACCACATATCAAGTTATCCACTAATGTTCACATTACTGGTGAAATTCGTACTTTATCTGAACAGACAACAATTAATGGGCCACAAGTTACAAGAATATTAAATAATATTAAAAGCACAGATAGTCTCTTTAAAAATATTAAGGCAGATACGATTGATGAGCTCGCAGGTATACATTTTTATAATCCGCAAGACGCCGAATCGATACAAACCATTAAAAGTGAACAATTAGGTACACTATTTCGTGAAAACATTTATAAATCTATTCAAAGCAATACCATACCGATGATTCCATCAAGTCTTGTTGCTAACTATATCAATAATAGTGAAACACCTATATGGACATTAATTAAAAAATACAAAAAAGCACATCAATTCGAGAGTTATGATGAGGCGAGTATCCAATGGATGCAATCGTATGCTCAAGCATTAATAGATTTAGCATTACCGTTATATGTAAAATATGGCATCGCTTTAGAAGCTCACTTACAAAATTCAATTGCGACATTTAAACATGATGGTTCTATAGATAAGCTCTATATTAGGGATTTTGAGGGATTACGTATTGATGAGTACTATCTAAATAGCATGGGTTATTCTACCGATACATTTCATGAAAAGTCATTAATATTAACTGATCAATCTCAAACCGTATTTAACAAAGTCTTCTATTCAAGTATCCAAAATCATCTCGGTGAACTCATCGTATCCATAGCTCAGGCTAGTGAAAGTAAAGACTTGGAGACTTCAATTTGGTCTATGATTAGCAATATGCTTCATGAAAAACTTCAAGTAATCTCACAAACTATGGATAATACGACTAGAATCAAATCAATTGAATCCATTTTATTTGCTTCGAAAATTGATTATAAATGTGTAACGACAATGAGATTAGAAGATGAAGCAGACTATTATACGTACATCAAAGTCGATAACCCACTTTACCGTCCGCTAGATTAAAGTAAAAATAGATTGAATGAATGCGTTTATATTAATTTTAAATACGAAAAAAGTACCGATAAAGCCTAGGCTTTATCGGTACTTTTATTAGATTCTCAATTAATTATTGTAAACCTTTGTCCTCATTGTTTGAGCTTTGGCTTTTTTCATTTTTTTGAGACCATTCTTTTTTAGTCATTACATCTTCAACGCGCATGTTAACTTCAACTACGTCAAGACCAGTAATATATTTAACTTGTTCTTTAACTAAGTCAGTTACTTTACGGAAGATTTTTGGAGCTGATTCGCCATATTCTAAAACAACTTTTAAGTCAACAGCAGCTTGTTTTTCACCAACTTCAACACTAACGCCTTGTGATACATTGTTGTTGCTACCGAATGAGCTAGAAATGTTGTCGACAAATCCGCCTTTCATTTCTAAAATACCACTAACTTCACGTGCTGCAATACCAGCAATTTTTTCAATTACTTCATCAGAAAATGATAATTTATTAGTGAACTCAGGTTGTTGATTTTGTTGCTCTTGTCTTTGTTCTTGTTCTTTCTCATTTACACCTGTTTGGTTGTCATAAGCTTGTTTAGCTTTGTTGTTATCTACTGCCATAATACATTCTCCTTTGTCAAATAAAATTTATTTTATAAATACTTAATAATCACTACTACTTTGTTAAATAAAATTTATTTTATAAATACTTAATAATCACTACTACTTTGTTACATCATTTTAATCGATTAACTCCATCGATTAAGGAAATTTAAAAAGTCTTGCTTACGGTCTTTAGTATACCCGATTCCTATTCCAATCAAACATAATACTAAAATTAAAATTGTACTCCAAAAACCTAAAGTTAGGAATAAAATCGCAATGATTAAGAATGCCAAGAAGCCGATAATTCTCCATTTAAAAGTTTTGAAAAAATCAACCACTTCTTGTGTAGAATCTTGTCCATTTTGGTTATTATTGTTAGCCATGATAACCCTCCCTTACAACACACGTTTGCCTGAAGTTTTTTGATCTCTAACGTTAACCTCTAATTTAGAAACAGGTAGTTCTGTAAAATGCTCAACATTTTGCTTGATGTCATTTCTAATTTCTTCTGTTAAAGATTTAACCTGAACATCGCCAGGAACAAAGAAATCTGCTTTTAAAGCAATGTGAGATTTCTTCTTCTTGTTATAAAGTTTAGCAATGACGTTTGGTTGACGTATTTGATCATATTGTGTAAGTGTATCGTAAGCTGATTTTTCAACCGCTTTTCTAGACACATAAATATGACCATCTTCAAAATCTTTATAAAGTCCAGGTTTTCTATACGTAGGTTTAAACAAGCTGAATACTAAAATGAGACCAATAATAATAAGTAATGCGGCTAATCCAATAAGTGTTGGTTCAAACCAGTTAAACTGAGTAAAATAATCTTGATACTGAGTTATTCTGGAATCTTTAATATACATAAAGAGTAAAAAGCCAACAATTACTACGATTAAAAGGCCAAGGATAAAATTCTTAAGTCGTTTCACCTCGTATGACACCTCCTATGCTTTGATAATATGTACTTGTCATACAGAATAAATACCCTTAAAAAAATTCTTAGAAACATTTTTATTGAATTTTATTTTTAACAATTTTGGCAAAACAAATTGGGACTCACTATTAAATTTTGCTTATTTACTATTTTGTTCAAATTTATCTTCCTGATTTGCTTTACGATATTGTAAAAGCTTATCATCTGAAATCATTAATTTATTACTAGGCCTTGGTTTTTCAATAGATAATGATTTAAAAAGTGACCAAATCATAAATATAATAACAATCGAGAATGGCAAGGCTGCGATGATTAATAAGTTCTGAATAGATTGCGTGCCGCCAGTATAGATCATAATCATAGCGAATAATGCTAAAATAATGCCCCAACTTACTTTAACAAAACCTGAAGGATTGATACTGCCCTTCGAACTAAGCATACCTAAAACATACGTAGCTGAGTCAGCTGAAGTTACAAAGAAAATCATAATAATGACTAATGTCACTATACTGAGTACAAACCCTAATGGAAAATGTTCTAACGTCGCAAATGTCGCTGTTTCGGTTGCTTCTTTTGCAATATTGGCAATTCCATTTTGTTGTAAATAGATGGCAGACGCACCAAAGACTGCAAAAAATAAGAAACAAACAACTGCTGGTACAAATAGTACCCCCAGTATAAATTCTTTAATCGTTCTACCTCTAGAAACACGTGCAATAAATATACCTACAAATGGTGCCCATGAAATCCACCATGCCCAATAGAATATCGTCCATTGTTGTAGCCATTGGAATTTTTCTCCGCCTGCTTGTGGGATACGTAAACTCATATTAAAGAAATTCGCAATATAGTCTCCCAATGAATTGGTAAACGTATTTAAAATATTCAATGTTGGTCCGACACAAAATAGAACAAGTAATACAATAAAAGCTAAAATCATATTTATATTACTTAGATTTTTGATCCCTTTATCAATACCAGACCACGCTGACCATGTGAATAATACGGTTGCTATCACAATAATAATGACTTGTGTTACAAAATTCGACGGAATATCGAATAAGAAATGCAAGCCTTCATTGATTTGTAAAGCACCAAATCCCAATGTTGCTGCTACACCTGTAACTGTGGCAATGATAGCTAAGACATCTATCGAACCACCTATAGGTCCTCTCATCATTTTAGTTCCTAAAATAGGTGTTAGTGTAGCACTTACTAAACCTGGATAACCTTTATGAAAATTAAAATAAGCAAATACAAGTCCAACTATGCCATATACAGCCCAAGCATGAACGCCCCAATGGAAAAATGAGAATTGCATAGCTTCATTTATGGCGGTTTGTGTACCTGCCTTATGTAACGGTGTTAAAGTGAATGCATGGCTAATAGGTTCTGCAGTTGTCCAAAATACTAAACCGATACCCATACCCGCACTAAATAACATGGCAAACCATGATTTTAAAGAGAATTCAGGATCTTCTCCTTCTTCCCCTAAAGTAATAGATGAATACCTTGAAAATAATAAATAAACACAAACAATCAAAATAAATAATACAAGTAATAAATAATACCAGCCAAAATTGACTGCAATAAAATTCGTAATATTTTGCGTAACCATTTCAAGTTGCTTAGGTAAAACTGCACCATACACCACAAATAGCGTACAGATTAGTAATGCTACCCAAAATACCACTGTTAATTTATTTAGACGCATATCAAATTTACACACTCCCTATACTTTATGTATGATACATACCCTATCTTTTTGAATATATTCGTATACAGCGAACAGTGTTACAGATAATTAAATATTAATAATCACGCTTCAAAATTAAAAAAACATCTTTTAAATTAACCATTGCTAAGTGGCCTAATTTAAAAGATGTTTATAATACGTTTATATTGCATGTTTAAATAAAATGACTTTGTTTACACTTATAGTTTAATAACCAGTTTGCCTATCATTCCTTGGTTTTCAAGTTTAACATGCGCCTCGTATAAATGATCGACAGTTAAACCTTCAATCACTTCTGTAACAGTTGGTTTATAAATACCCGCTTCGATTTTTTCAGTTATATCTGTTAAATAATCACGATGTATTTGCATATCTTCTGTTTCATGAATTGGACGGGCTGACATGAATTCATGTGTGAATGTAATACTTTTAGGTTTGAGTAAGTTTAAATCTTGCTTATTGTTAAAGGCTACAATCGTAACTATCGTGCCTCTAGGTTTTACTAATTCAATCATCTTTTCATAGTACATATCCGTATCAAATGTACAGAAGATATAATCTACTTCACTTATTTCATATTTCTTGAATTCTTCAGCTAAATCATTTTTATGGTTAAGCACAATGTCTGCACCCATATCTTTGGACCAATTAATTGTTTCTTCACGTGATGCTGTTGTAATAACATTTAAACCGTAATGCTTTGCGATTTGCGTAGCGATACTTCCTACACCGCCTGCACCATTAATAATTAAGATAGATTTACCTTTGTTTTCTTCTGGATTAAATGAAATTTTAAAAGCATCAAATAATGTTTCATATGCTGTAAGTCCTGTTAAAGGCAAGCTTGCCGCTTCCACATTTGATATATTCTTTGGTTTTTTAGCTACTAATCGTTCATCTACTAATTGCAAAACTTGGTTAGACCCTTGATATTTTGGAGATCCAGAATAATATACCTCATCACCAACATTAAAATGGCTTACATCTGGTCCTACCGCCTCAACAATACCTACACCATCATAGCCCAATATGCGTGGTGCATGCTCTACTGGTGTTTTTCTTATTTTTGTATCTACCGGATTCACACTGATTGTTTTAACACGAACCAGTAATTCATATTGCTTTGGTTGTGGCGTTTCAGTATCAAACTCGTAAAATAAATTACCTTCATCTAAATTAAAATTTTTATCTGCACCAATCGCTTTCATAACATGCATCTCCTTAATAATTAGTTATTATCCGAAACTTGAACGACTTGTTTACCAAAGTTATCACCTGTAAATAAGTTTCTAAAGGCTTCTGGTACATTGTCGAATCCTTCCATTACTGAAGTTTTTGTTTTAATCTTATCTTCTTGTACCCATTGCGCAAGTTCTTTACTTGCATTAGCAAAATCATCGGCATAATTTGCCACGATAAAGCCTTGCATTAAGGCCTGTGATTTAATAATAATTGGCTGAATACGTGGGCCATATTCTATTTCTGTATTATTGTAACCTGAAATAGCACCGCACACAGGTATACGTGCAAATTGATTTAAGTGTTTCATTACTTCATCTCCGACAGTACCGCCAACATTTTCAAAGTAAACATCTACACCATTAGGTACTGCTTTGGACAGTGCTTCTGAAAAGTTATCTGCTTTATAGTCAACAGCCTCATCAAATCCTAAAGAGTCAGTTAAGTAGTTCGTTTTTTCTTTGCCACCAGCAATCCCCACTACGTGTGCGCCTTTTAATTTAGCTATCTGACCCACTACTGAACCTACCGCACCTGAAGCGGCTGATACTACAACCGTTTCTCCTTCTTGGGGTTGTCCAATTTTTAATAAACCATGATATGCCGTTTGTCCCGTCATACCTAGTACACTTAGATATAAATATAAAGGGATATTCGTTTGCGTAACCTTAATGGCATGCTTTGCTTTTACATTCACAACTTTTTGCCAAGGGAAAGTACCTGTAACAATGTCACCTTTATTGAACCCATCCGCATTGGATTCAGTTACTTTACCAACGATGTGACCATTCATTGGTTCATTTAATTGGAATGGTGTAATATATGATTTACTATCATCCATTCGACCTCTCATGTATGGATCTACTGAAATATAGAGCGTCTCAATTTGTATTTCTTCACTATCTGGCATACCAACTTCAACTGTTTCATACTTGAATACATCATTAGAAGGAATACCTTCTGGTCTTTTGGCTAATACGATTCTTTCTGTTTTCATTATATTGCCTCCATTCACTCTTTTCTTATATTCTATAGAGATAGTTTTGTTCTATCAATCAAATCGCTTATTTAACCTTATCCGCTCATGTTATGATTTGGCTATATTATACAAATTAAACTTAATATTGAAGATTGGGGAAATCTATTGTGAAACTAAGTATATTAGATTATGTTCCAATATTTGAAGGACGTAGTGCAACAGACGCAATCAATCACGCTGTAGCTTTAGCACAATTATCCGAACAATTAGGTTATCAACGTTATTGGATTGCAGAACATCACCAAGTATTGTCTGTTGCTTCTAGCGCACCTGAAATGCTAATGATGTCTTTATTAGAAAATACGACATCGATTAAAATTGGCAGTGGCGGTATCATGTTGCCTCACTATAGTGCCTATAAAGTCGCTGAAATATTTAAAGTTATGGAAGCACGCCATCCTAACCGTGTAAACATAGGTACTGGTCATTCTCCAAGTTATAAAAATGTCAATCAAGCACTAAATGAATTTAAATCAGAGCAACCTGACTACTTAACGCAAATTAAAGATTTAATACATTATTTTAATGATGACACAGATAGTAACCACCGTTATAAGGATTTACGTGCCACACCGATAATAGAAACCAAACCGGATATGTTCATCTTAGGTACAAGTAAAACAAGCGCTACACTTGCGGCTAAACAAGGGCTCTCTTTTGTCATTGCCAACATGGGGCAAAATAAAAATCAAATACAATCAGTGATTAATCATTATCGTTGGTTGTTCAAACAATATCACCCAGCAAAACAGTCATATGTAATTATGTCTTCTTTCGTCATAACAGCTACCGACGCAAGTCAGCGTGAGTCATTAGCACATGCTTTTCATCTATGGTTACTGCGAATTAACTACTTGGATCAACCTAAATTTTATCCGTCGACCTCTTATGCAGCACAACGAAAATATTCGTCCCGCGAATTAGAAAAAATAGAACAACATCAAAATAGAGTTATCGTAGGTTCTCCAGATGAAGTCATCTCAAAATTAAAATTAATGATGACAGATTTTGATATTGACGAAATCATGATTCAACCACACGTATTTGGTGAAGAAAATCGTAAATCATTATTAAATTTATTATCTAAAGCTAATGCTTAAATAAGCCAGTGCTACCAACATGATGATTGGGTAGACACTGGCTTATTTTGTTAATGCTTTTCATTTCCCCATAAAAATGTGTTGATTTTATCTATGACAGTTTGATTATCATGTAATTCACTATGCTCTGCTTGAGGGCCCGTCACTTTAAAGGTTTCATAACTTGCTATGTGATCTCCTAGTAAATATTCCAACGATTTTGAAGATACATTTGTTACACGTCCATCTGAATGTGTGCCATTGCCAATATCACCATAAATATTTAACACATGAGCATCTTTAGGATATTCATGCTTCATTGGTAATATATCTTTATAATCTTTTAACATTAAATTAGGTTTTCCTTGATTGTTCAATGTTATATTTAAATCTAAACCATTGATGTCTACTTCGCCGTTAAAATTTCCTGCTAAACTAACTTGTTTATTTAGTTTTGGTAAATGCAGATCATCACCATAATTCAACATATAATAACTGAAAGATTGATTACCCATGGAGTGTGCTACAAAATTAAATTTATTAAAATGATACTGTGTCATGGTCGCAATGATGACATTTCGAATCCACTGTGCATTTTTGTTTAAATCTTTATTTGTATTATCTTCTAAAATAATGTCAATGATTGGATTTTTCGCATTAAAATTTAAATCCCCTTCAAATGTCACCATTCCATTTCGAGATACCCTTGCCCTAACAACATCTTTTTCATTATCTGATTGGTGAGCAGCGTTCACTAATAACTTCATTGAGTTTCCTGTACCTGCATAACCATGTAAATAAAACGTGGGTATATGACTACGATCGTTATGACTAATTTTTCTATTGTCGTTAAATTTAAAAATTGAAATTGTAATGATGACAAATAAAATAATCATCATTACGATAGTTGTATATATCGCTGTTCTCTTTTTCATATTCGTACTCCAAATTAAAAAATTGTGTACTACTATTATAGATTAAATGACTCAAATAAGCATCATTTAGTAGTCATTGTGATATCTATAATAAATAAAAAAAGCTCCAGCTTATGCTGGAGCTTTAAAACGATGATTAATTTGAACACAAATTGCTGTTGCAACTCGTGTACCAAATCTGTAAGCGAACAATAGATTCGCAACAGTTTCGGTAATATTAACGTTTTGAGAATTGTGGTGAACGACGAGCTTTTTTAAGACCTGGTTTTTTACGTTCTTTCATACGTGGGTCACGAGTAAGTAATCCAGCGCGTTTTAAAGAACCTCTGTATTCAGGATCAGCTTCTAATAATGCACGAGAAATTCCGTGACGGATTGCTTGAGCTTGTCCAGTAAATCCTCCACCTTGAACGTTAACTAATACATCATAGTTACCTTTAGTTTCTGTTACATCGAATGCTTGGTTAATGTCTAAAATTAATGATTCGAATGGTAAATAGCTACGTACATCGCGACCGTTTACAGTAATATTACCTTCGCCTGGTACTAAACGTACACGTGCTACTGAGTTTTTACGACGGCCTGTGCCTCTATATTCAACTTGTGCCAATGTAATTTCCTCCTTTTAATTAACCACGTAACTCGTAGTTTTCTGGTTGTTGTGCAGTGTGTGGATGTTCAGCGCCACCATATACAAATAATTTTTTACCTTGTTTTTCACCTAAACGAGTGCTTGGTAGCATTCCTTTAATTGAATTTTCAAGTAAACGTTCTGGGTTATTCGCTTTTAACTCACCAGCTGAAATTGATTTAATTCCACCTGGGTGGTTAGAGTGACGATAGTACATTTTATCGCGCTCTTTATTACCAGTGAAATGGATTTTTGAAGCGTTGATGACGATTACGTAATCACCTGTATCAACGTGTGGTGTATAAGTTACTTTATTTTTACCGCGTAAAATAGCTGCTACTTCTGATGATAAACGACCAAGTGTTTTACCTTCAGCATCAATAACATACCATTTGCGCTCAATGTTTGATTCATTAGCCATAAATGTTTGACGCATATAATTGTCCTCCTAGAATGAATAAATGTTTCTCGTTTAATAGTTTATACTTTTTAAAACTTAGATTTCATTTATTTTATTAATTGTTTGTTTCTACGTGCTTCTATATCGTGTTACACAATAAGATTCCGGGGCTTATCGTGGGTGATATAAAACAATACCGTTAGTAATCGTATAATTTTTCTGTCGTTTTGTCAATCTAATTTAAAGATTTTGTGATGATTTTTTTTGATGTATTTTTATATTATTACCAAAGTCTTGAATTAATTCATTGGGTGTTAAATAAATCTTCTCTAAGTACAATCCTTCAGCCGGTGCGGTAAAGGGAACTTGATTACGATCTCTTGCTTCTAATAACTGTGGGACCTCTTGTGGTTCTCTCTTGCCTTTACCCACTTCTATTAAAAATGCAATTAACACACGTACCATATTATATAGGAATCCAGAGCCTGTGACAATATAGTCAAAGCCACTTTCTGTCTTTTCTATGCGACTTTCATATAATGTTCTTATCTTACTTTCAACCTCAGTCTTCTGAGAACAAAAGCCTGTGAAATCATGTGTGCCTATAAAATGTTGAGCTGCCATATTCATCTTTTCAATATCTAACTGTTCAGGCACATAAGTTTTTAATCCACAAAGAAATGGATCTTTATGGGCTGATTGATAAATCTTATAACGATAAGATTTTCCAACGCAATCATATCTACAATGAAAATCATCATTAACAAAAGAAACATCATTGACATAAATATCATCTGGTAGCGCACGGTTCATTGCATATTGCCATTGCTGTTCTGGAATATTTAATTCTGTATCAAAATGAAAATACTGTTCAATCGCATGTACGCCTCTGTCGGTTCTACTACTTGGATGTATTCTTACCTCATGCTTATGCATGCGTTTTAATATCTTTTCAAATTGCTGTTGAATGGTTCTTCCGTGTTGCTGAATTTGGAAACCAAGAAACTGGCTCCCTTGGTATGAAATATTAACTAAGACTCGCATCTGTTATTACACTCCTAAATATTTTAAACCAAATAATATAATGGCAATGGGTATAATCAAAATTAATGTAATTGTATCCTTAAACTGCCACTCTAATCTGCGATAGCTGGTACGTATTTTTTGAGTATCGTACCCTCTTACTTCCATGGCTATAGCTAAATCTTCTGCTCTTTGGAAAGCTGAAATAAATAATGGGATAAGTAAGGGTATAAATGCTTTGATTCTGTTAATAAGTCCACCTGAACTTATTTCTGAACCACGTGATTTTTGCGCTAAAATAATTTTATCTAATTCATTCATTAATGTTGGTATAAATCTAAGTGCAATGGACATCATCATACTCAATTGATGTACTGGTATTTTAACAATTTTAAGCGGTGATAATAATCGTTCGAACGCATCAGTCAAATCTATCGGACTTGTACTTAAGGTCATAATCGTTGATATCATGATAATAAACATCAGTCTAAGTACAATATAGATACCTTCTAGAATACCCTGTATATCTATAGAAATAAATCCTATTTCAAATATGCGTGAACCACCTTTAGTTAGAAATAAATGCATAAGAAAGGTAAATATTAAAAATATCCATATTGGTGTTAATCCCTTAATTAAGAACCAAAATTTTATATGTGCTAATTTCATAATGCTAATTATCAAAATAAATAACCATAAATATGTTCCAAATGAGTGTGCAAAAAATATTAACACAATAAATAAAAATACAAATATTAATTTAGCTCTAGGATCCAAATGATGGATAATTGTATTTAAAGGAAGATAGCGTCCAATTATAAACTTATCTTTCATCTTCTTGCCACTCCTTATACATATCAATAAATTCATCTTCTGTTAATGCTATTTTATTGAAATAATATTGATATTTATCCTCAATATCTCTTTGCAATTTTACAACATCTGGAACATCTAAATGCAATTGATTAACATAATTCGTATCACTAAACAACTTTCTAGGTGAGCATTCTTCGACGAGTTGACCTTGTTTCATTATTTTTATTTCATCCACATATTTTGCAACATCATTCATTTCGTGTGTCACAAGTATGATTGTTTTATTTTGTTCTACTTGCAGTTTTTTAATCATTTTCATTATTTGATCTCTACTTTTTGGATCAAGTCCAGCCGTAGGTTCATCTAATATAACGATATCTGGATCCATAGCCAATATAGATGTTATAGCAATTTTTCGCATCTGACCACCAGACATCTGAAAAGGTGATTGCTGCAATATATCTCTACTAAAACCAAAATCGATTAATAGCTTATATGCACGTGCTTTCACTTCATCTATAGGCATATTAAAGTTTTTTGGACCAAACAATATTTCTCTTTCTACTGAATCTTCAAAGAGTTGTGATTCAGGAAATTGGAACACAACACCGATACGCTTACGAATTTGTTTCAATACTTTATCCTTAGTTTTATGGGTAATGGTTATATCATCGATTTGCAATTTACCGGTAGAAGGTTTAAGTAAACCATTAAAATGCTGGATTAATGTCGATTTACCAGAACCAGTTTGACCTATGACTGCGTAATATTTCCCTTGTTGAAATGTAGTTTCAATATCCCTTAAAGCTACATGTTCAAATGGGGTACCCTTTTGATATACATAACTTACTTGACTAAATTTGACTGTCATATTTTTTTTACCAGCCCTTCATAAGTTATAAAATCCGTGCTCCCCAACAAAGTACGTGCCATGCGAATAGAAAAAGGTAAATCTAACCCAATTTCCGTCAAACCGTCTCCATCATTAAATACATCATGCGGCTTACCTGTTTGATATACTTCACCATCATTTAAGACAACTAAATAATCTGCTTCTGCAGCTTCAGTTAAGTCATGTGTAATAGAAATGATTGTAACCTCTTTTTCTTCTTTCAAGCGATGGATTAAACTAATAAGTTCTTTTCTTCCTGCAGGATCTAACATAGACGTTGCCTCATCCAATATAATTACATCTGTATTTAGTGCAAGAACACCAGCAATTGCAACCCGTTGTTTTTGACCACCAGAGAGTGACTGTGGCTCATAATCTGCTCTATCTAACATTTCAACGTCTTCCAACGCTTTGGGCACTATACGTTGCATATCGTCATATGAGACGCTATTATTTTCAAGTCCAAAAGCGACATCGAACGCTACTGTAGAACCCACAAACTGATTTTCTGGATTTTGAAAGACAATGCCTATATGCTGTCTCAAATCACTCAAATTTTGTTGGTTAATACATTGATTACGAAAATAAATATGCCCATCACTAGGTTTTTCAATACCGACCATTAATTTTGCAATCGTAGATTTACCAGAACCATTATGACCAACAATTGAAGTCCATTTCCCTTTTGGAATGCCAAAAGATACATCATTTAACGCAAGTGGCTCATCACTATTATATTTAAATCTAACATGGTTAAATGTAATAATATTGTCATGCGTATCCATATCTCTAGCCTCCCAATTAATCATAACGCTTTTTATATACCTTATCTATTTTACATGAAAAGGTAATCTAAAGAAAGTTTAGATAGTTAATCATTGTGACAAAATCAATCCGTATTCTAATTTAAAAACGTGTTTAAGTTGCAATAATTAATGTTTACTATTGCTCGCAATTGCATAAGACCCCCTAAATTCCTTTGGAATTAAGGTTCAGTGGTTTACTATTGCTCCGCAATTGCATAAGACCCCCTAAATTCCTTTGGAATTAAGGTTCAGTGGTTTACTATTGCTCGCAATTGCATAAGATTCCCTAAATTATTTTGGAATTATGGTTCAGTCGATTACTATTGCTCCGCAATTGCATAAGACCCCCTAAATTCCTTTGGAATTAAGGTTCAGTCGATTACTATTGCTCCGCAATTGCATAAGACCCCCTAAATTCCTTTGGAATTAAGGTTCAGTCGATTACTATTGCTCCGCAATTGCATAAGACCCCCTAAATTCCTTTGGAATTAAGGGGGTCTAATAATATAAAAAAGCGCGCACCCCATCATAATTTTTGAGTTCACGCTTTAAAGTTTTATTTAGTTTTGATGGGGTACTCTGAGCTAGACAATATTTGTATGTGGCAAACATTATCGTTGCACTCATTTGCTTTATATATAGTAGTACATGTATTTAAATTAAACTAATTCAATAATTACTGATTCAGCACCATCGCCGCGACGAGGACCTACTTTAAGAATACGAGTGTAACCGCCTTGACGTTCTGTATAACGTTCAGCAACTTCACCGAATAATTTTTGTAATGCAGTTTGTACTGTTTCATCTTCGTTTAAGATTTCAACATTACGTAAAGTTTTAGCTGCTTGACGACGTGAAGCTAAATCGCCTTTTTTACCTAAAGTGATTAATTTTTCAACAACACTACGTAATTCTTTTGCACGCGCTTCTGTAGTTTCAACACGTTCACTAACGATAAGTGAAGTAGCTAAGTCACGTAACATCGCTTTACGTTGATCAGAAGTACGACCTAATTTTCTGTAACCCATGAGTTAACCTCCTTTATATTAATCTTCTTTTCTTAAACCTAAACCTAGGTCTTCAAGTTTATACTTAACTTCTTCTAAAGATTTACGACCTAAATTACGTACTTTCATCATATCTGCTTCAGATTTATCAGCTAATTCTTGAACAGAGTTGATACCTGCACGTTTTAAGCAATTGTATGAACGTACTGATAAGTCTAATTCTTCAATAGACATTTCAAGTACTTTTTCTTTTTGATCCTCTTCTTTTTCAATCATGATTTCAGCATTTTGTGCTTCATCAGTTAATCCAACGAAGATATTCAAGTGTTCAGTTAAGATTTTTGCAGCTAATGAAACTGACTCTTGTGGTGTGATTGAACCATTTGTCCAAACATCCAATGTCAATTTATCAAAATCACTACTTTGACCCACACGTGTGTTTTCTACAGTGTAGTTAACACGTTCAACTGGAGAATAAAGTGAGTCGACTGGAATTACACCAATTGGTAAATCACTAGTTTTGTTTTGTTCTGCTAATGCGTAACCTCTACCCTTGTTAGCAACTAGACGGATTTTTAAATGTCCACCTTTTGAAACTGTTGCAATTTTAATCTCAGGATTTAAAATTTCAACATCACTATCATGAGTAATGTCACTTGCAGTTACATCGCCTTCATCTTTAACATCAATTTCTAAAGTTTTATCTTCTTCAGAATAGATTTTCAATGCTAGTTTTTTGATGTTCATAATAATTGTAGATACATCTTCAACGACATTGTCTATTGCTGAGAATTCGTGTAATACGCCTTCGATCTCAATGTACTTAACGGCTGCACCTGGTAATGAAGATAGTAGGATACGACGTAAGGAGTTTCCTAGTGTAGTACCGTAGCCACGTTCTAGTGGTTCAACAACGAACTTACCGAATTTAGCATCTTCACTAATTTCAATTGTTTCAATTCTAGGTTTTTCGATTTCAATCATTTACAAATATCCTCCTTGTTTACGTCGATTGATTTTTACTGTATTTCTCAGTGACCTGCGACAATAACAATAAAATTATACGCGACGACGTTTTGGCGGACGACAACCATTATGTGGTACTGGAGTAACGTCACGGATTGCAGTTACTTCTAATCCAGCTGATTGTAACGCACGGATAGCTGATTCACGACCAGGACCTGGACCTTTTACAGTAACTTCAACAGATTTTAAACCATGTTCCATAGCTGTTTTTGAAGCAGTTTCTGATGCCATTTGAGCTGCAAATGGAGTTGATTTTTTTGAACCTTTAAATCCTAATGCACCTGCTGATGACCATGATAACGCATTACCAAATTCATCAGTAATAGTTACGATTGTATTATTGAATGTTGAACGGATGTGTGCCACACCATTTTCAATATTCTTTTTCACTCTACGTTTACGAGATACTTGTTTACGTGCCATTTAAATTTTGCCTCCTTTACCTATTATTTTTTCTTGTTAGCTACAGTTTTAACTGGGCCTTTACGAGTACGAGCATTGTTTTTTGTTTTTTGTCCGCGAACTGGTAATCCACGACGGTGACGGATACCACGGTATGATGAGATTTCCATTAAACGTTTAATGTTTAAGTTTTGCTCACGACGTAAGTCACCTTCTACTTTATAGTTGTCAACAATTTCACGGATACGACCTAATTCATCATCAGTTAAATCTTTAACGCGTGTTTCTGGTGATACGTTAGCTTCTTCAGCAATTTTGTTAGCTGTAGTAGTACCGATACCATACACATAAGTTAATGAAATAACAATACGTTTTTCACGTGGAATATCTACTCCTGCAATACGTGCCATAATTATTTACACCTCTCTTTATTAACCTTGTCTTTGTTTATGTTTTGGGTTGCTACAAATTACCATTACTTTACCTTTACGTTTAATGACTTTACATTTTTCGCAAATTGGTTTTACTGATGGTCTTACTTTCATTTTTAAACCTCCCTATATTATGGAGTGACGATTATTTATAACGATACGTAATTCTTCCGCGTGTTAAATCATACGGAGACATTTCTACTGTTACTTTGTCGCCAGGTAGAATACGAATATAATTCATTCTAATTTTACCACTTACGTGAGCTAAAATTTCATGACCATTTTCTAATTCTACTTTAAACATTGCATTTGGTAAAGTATCTAATACAGTACCTTCTAATTCAATTACATCCTGTTTAGCCATTAATTAACTTCCCCCTTTATGAAATAGTCGGTTATCGTCAAAAATCAACTCTAACCATACGTGTCTATAAGTGTTGTTAATCAGTTTAACAAATATAATGAATTACGTAATCGCATTGTCACTCTTATTTAATTATACCTTTGACATTACATAGACCGTACAAAGTTGATCTTATTTTAAATCTTCTAAGATATCAATGACGTCGTTTGTAACGACTTTAATATCTCTAGAACCATCAATGTTTTTCAAAACATTTTTATTATCATAGAATTCTAAGATAGGTTTAGATTGTTTTACATTGACGTTTAAACGATTAGCAACTGTTTCTGGGTTGTCATCTTCACGTTGATATAATTTACCACCGTCAAGATCACAAATACCATCAACTTTTGGAGGATTGAATACAAGATGATAAGTTGTTCCGCATTTCTCACAGATTCTACGACCAGTGAGGCGGTTCATTAATTCTTCTTCAGGTACCTCTATATTGATAACAGCATCAATTTCTCTATCTAATTCTTTCATGATATTACTTAATGCTTCAGCTTGTTCAATAGTACGAGGAAAGCCGTCAAGTAAGAATCCTTTTTTCGCATCGTCTTCAGATATTCTATCTTTAACGATACCCACAGTAACTTCATCAGGGACTAATTCTCCACGATCCATGTACGATTTAGCTTCTTTACCTAAATCCGTTTCATCTTTAATCGCTTTTCTGAACATGTCACCAGTAGATATGTGTGGAATTGGGAATTTCTTAACAATTTCACTCGCTTGAGTTCCTTTACCTGCACCAGGTAAACCCATTAAAATGATATTCATAAATGCCCTCCTACAATTTATCTACCACCAAAGCCTCTATAATCTTTTTGGCTCACTTGAGCTTCTAGACTTTTCATTGTTTCAATCGCTACACCAATTACAATTAGTAAGCTCGTACCACCAACCTGAATAGACTGTGGTAAGCTCATTACTTTCGTTGCAATAATTGGCAGAATCGCTATTACAGCTAAGAATATTGATCCGACAAAAGTTAAACGATAGAGAACTCTAGTAATATATTTTTTGGTTTGTTCGCCAGGTCTAATACCTGGAACATAACTTCCTTGTTTCTTCAGGTTATCTGCCATCTTTTCAGGATTAACTTGTACAAATGCATAGAAGTAAGTAAATGCTATGATGAGTACAACGTACACAATCATACCAATGTTATTCGATGGATTTGCCACGTCTGATACCTTTTGCGCCCAACTTGCGTCAGGGAAAAACAATGTCAATGTTCTTGGTAACAAGAAGAATGCCATTGCAAAGATAACTGGGATAACACCTGCAGAGTTAACTTTCAAAGGTAAATATGTTGCTTGTGAACCTAATCGTTGTGCTGATTGTTTCTTCGCATATTGAATTGGAATTTTACGAATAGCTTGTAGTACATATATTGCACCAACCGTTAATAATATCATTCCAATAATTAAGGCAATTACTTTCAACCAAGCCATAGAAGTATCATCTTGGCCAACAAAGGCCTGTTGATAAAACTGGATTAGTGATGAAGGTAATGAAGACAAAATACCAGCGAAGATGATAATGGAAATACCATTACCAACACCGAATTGAGTGATTTGTTCACCTAACCATATTAAGAATGCTGTTCCAGCTGTTAAAACAACAGCGATTAATAAATAACTAAGAATCGATTGATCCATGATCAATTGACCTTTTAAATAATTATTAAATTGGAAAGCCATCCCAATAGATTGGATAAAAGCAAGTACAATAGCAAAATAACGCGTTACGTTATTAAGTTTCTTTCTACCTGCATCACCTTGTTTTGCCCACTCTGAAAACTTCGGAACAATATCCATTTGTAATAACTGCATTACGATTGACGCAGTAATATAAGGCATTATACCCATGGCAAAGATAGAAAAGTTCTTCAAGGCTCCGCCACCAAATGTATTTAACAAGTCAGTGACACCTTGAGAACCTTGTTGACTGTCAAAAGCAGCTGGGTTAACACCAGGTGCTGGAATATAAGTACCTATTTTAAAAATAACTAACATTGCGAGAGTAAAAAAGATCTTGTTACGAACTTCTTTTGTTTTAAAGAAGCTCACAAGCGTTACAAACATTAGATCACCTCGTGTGCTCCGCCTTTTGCATCAATAGCTTCTGCTGCAGATGCAGAGAACTTGCTAGCTTTAACTGTTAGTTTTTTATCAAGAGAACCAGTACCTAGTATTTTAATACCAGATTTTTCACTCTTAACTACACCAGATTCTACTAATAAAGCAGGAGTTACTTCAGTACCATCTTCAAATTTATTAAGTTGGTCTAAGTTAACAATAGCATATTCTTTACGGTTGATGTTAGTAAAACCTCGTTTTGGTAAGCGACGGAATAATGGTAATTGTCCACCTTCGAAGCCTGGTCTTACACTACCACCTGAACGCGCTTTTTGTCCTTTTTGTCCACGACCACTAGTTTTACCGTTACCAGTAGCTGCACCACGTCCAACGCGGTTACGAACTTTACGAGAACCTTCTGCTGGTTTTAACTCATGTAATTTCATATCGGCACCTCCTTAAAATTATTTTTCTTCTACTGTCACTAAGTGACTTACTTTGTTGATTTGCCCACGAATAGCAGGGTTATCTTCAACAACTACTGAAGAGTTTGTTTTTTTCAAACCTAAAGCTTCAACAGTTTTACGTTGTGTTTCTGGACGACCTATAACACTACGAGTGAGGGTAATTTGTAATTTAGCCATAACTTATTTTCCCTCCTTAATTGTATAATTCTTCTACTGATTTGCCGCGTAATTTCGCAACATCTTCAGCATTTTTAAGGTTTTTTAATCCATTGATTGTAGCACGAACCATGTTAATTGGTGTATTTGAACCTAAAGATTTACTTAAGATATCAGTGATACCCGCTAATTCTAATACCGCACGAACAGGGCCACCTGCGATTACACCAGTACCTGGTGCAGCTGGTTTCATAAATACACTGCCTGAACTGAAACGTCCAGTAATTGTGTGAGGTGTTGTACCTTCAACACGTGGAACTACAACTAAATCTTTTTTAGCTGCTTCAACTGCTTTTTTGATTGCTTCAGGTACCTCTTGTGCTTTACCAGTACCGAAACCAACGCGACCGTTCTTATCTCCAACTACTACTAATGCAGTGAAACGGAAACGACGACCACCTTTTACAACTTTCGCAACACGGTTAATTGTAACAACGCGTTCTTCAAATTCTTTCGCTTCTTCTCTACGAGCCATGTAAATGTCCCTCCTTTAAATTAAAATTCTAAACCATTTTCACGAGCTGCATCTGCTAAGGCTTTAACACGGCCATGGTATAAATATCCTCCACGGTCAAATACAATTGTTTTCACGCCTTTTTCGCTAGCTCTTTTAGCTACAGTTTCGCCAACTTTAGCTGATAATTCAACTTTTGATCCAGATTCATTTGCTAAATCTTTTTCTTGAGTTGAAGCTTGTGCTAATGTTTTACCACTTACATCATCAATGACTTGTGCATAGATGTGTTTATTTGAACGATAGATGTTCAAACGTGGTTTTTCTGCTGTGCCAGCTAATTTATTACGTACACGCGCATGTCTTTTAAGACGCACTTTGTTTTTATCAATTTTGCTGATCATCTTAATACTCCTTTCTTCTGAAAGTTATTTATTATTTACCAGTTTTACCTTCTTTACGGCGAACGTATTCACCTTGGTAACGAATTCCTTTACCTTTATAAGGTTCTGGAGGTCTTACTGAACGAATGTTTGAAGCGATTGCTCCAACTTGTTCTTTAGAAATACCAGCAACAGTTACTGTTGTGTTTTTCTCAACACCGAAAGTAATACCATCATCAGCTTTAATTTCAACTGGGTGAGAGTAACCAACGTTTAAAATTAAGTCATTACCTTGCATTTGAGCACGGTAACCAACACCAACAAGTTCAAGTGTTTTTTGGTATCCTTCTTTAACACCTTGTATCATATTGTTAATTAAAGCACGAGTTGTACCATGTACTGTTCTATCATCTTTAGAATCAGTTGGTCTTACAACTTCTAAAGTGCTTTCGTCTTGTTTATATGTCATTCTTTCATTCATTGTTCTTGATAATTCACCTTTAGGACCTTTAACAGTGATTGTGTTACCTTCAACACTTACTGTTACGTCGCTAGGGATGTCAATAATTTTTTTACCAACACGACTCATGTTATCGCACCTCCTTATTATTTATTATTACCAAATGTAACCTAGGATTTCTCCACCGATGTTACGTTTTCTAGCTTCTTTATCAGTTACAACACCTTCAGAAGTTGAAACTAATGCAATACCTAAACCATTAAGTACTTTAGGTACTTCGTTAGCTTTAGCATATACACGTAAACCAGGTTTTGAAATACGTTTTAAACCAGTGATAACACGTTCATTGTTTTGACCATATTTAAGGAATAAACGGATAACCCCTTGTTTATCGTCTTCAACGTATTCTACGTTTTTAATGAAACCTTCACTTTTTAAAATTTCAGCAATTTCTTTTTTAATGTTTGAAGCAGGTAATTCTAATTTATCGTGACGCACCATGTTTGCGTTTCTTACACGAGTTAGCATATCTGCAATTGGATCGTTGATTGTCATTGATTGTTGCCTCCTTTCAGACTATTTTCTATTACCAGCTAGCTTTACGAACGCCAGGGATTTGGCCTTTATAAGCTAATTCACGGAAACAAATACGGCATAATTTAAATTTACGATATACAGAATGTGGACGACCACAGCGTTCACAACGAGTATACTCACGTACTTGGAACTTTTGTTTTTTTTGTTGCTTAGCAACCATTGAAGTTTTAGCCACTTAATTAGCCTCCTTTAGAGATTATTTGTGAAATGGCATACCGAATTGTGATAACAATTCACGAGCTTCCTCGTCAGTGTTAGCAGTCGTTACGATAACGATATCCATTCCTCGTACTTTATTTACTCGGTCATAGTCAATTTCTGGGAAAATTAATTGTTCTTTAACACCTAAAGTGTAGTTACCTCTACCATCGAATGCAGTTTTAGATACACCTTGGAAGTCACGTACACGTGGAAGTGAAACAGCAATTAATTTATCTAAAAAGTCATACATTCTTTCACCACGTAGTGTTACTTTCGCACCGATAGGCATACCTTCACGTAAACGGAATGTTGCTACTGATTTTTTAGCTTTTGTAATTAATGGTTTTTGACCAGTGATAGCTTGTAATTCTTCTACAGCATCATCTAATACTTTAGTATTTTGAACAGCGTCACCGACACCCATATTTACAACGATTTTTTCTATTTTTGGAACTTCCATTACTGAACTGTAGTCAAATTGCTTAACTAAGTTTTGAGTAACTTCAGAATTGAATTTTTCTTTTAAACGGTTCACAGTGGATCCTCCTTTCAATTAATTATTAATTATTAGATTTGATTTCTTCGCCAGATTTTTTAGCGATACGAACTTTTTTACCATCTACGAATTTATGACCTACGCGTGTTGGTTCATTCGTTTTAGGGTCTAATAACTGTACATTAGAAACATGGATTGCTGCCTCTGTTTCTAAGATTCCACCTTCAGGATTAAATTGAGTTGGTTTTTGGTGCTTTTTAATTATATTGACACCTTCCACAACGACACGGTCTTTTTTAGGTTCAGTTGAAACAACTTTACCTTCTTTACCTTTGTCTTTACCTGCGATAACTTTTACGTTGTCACCTTTTTTGATATGCATGTGTGGCACCTCCTTAAATTTATATATTTACAAATGTTTTATTAAAGTACTTCTGGAGCTAATGATACAATTTTCATGAAGTTGCCTTCACGTAATTCACGAGCAACAGGTCCAAAAATACGAGTACCACGTGGGCCTTTGTCGTCACGAATGATGACACATGCATTTTCATCAAATTTGATATATGAACCATCGTTACGGCGTACACCTGATTTAGTACGAACTACAACAGCTTTTACTACTTCACCTTTTTTGACAACGCCACCTGGTGTAGCATTTTTAACACTTACAACGATAACGTCACCAATGTTAGCTGTTTTACGACCAGATCCACCTAATACTTTAATTGTAAGAACTTCACGCGCACCAGAGTTATCTGCTACTTTTAATCGTGTTTCTTGTTGGATCATGAGTTAAACCTCCTTTATCTTCACTATTTAATTAAATAATTACTGATTCTTCAACAATTTCTACCAAACGGAAACGTTTAGTTGCTGATAAAGGACGAGTCTCTTGTATCTTAACTGTGTCCCCTAATTTAGCTGAGTTGTTTTCATCATGAGTTTTGTATTTTTTAGAGTATTTTACTCGTTTACCATATAACTTGTGTGTTTTGTATGTTTCAACAAGTACAGTTATCGTTTTATCCATTTTATCGGAAACGACTCTACCTACATAAACTTTACGATCATTTCTTTCGCTCACTTTAGTAACCTCCTCTTTCAATTGAATTATTGATTCGCTTTACCTTGTTCAATTTCTCTTTCACGAGCAACAGTTTTTAGACGTGCAATCGTTTTTCTTACTGTGCGAATACGTGCAGTTTCCTCTAATTGACCTGTAGCTAACTGAAAGCGTAGGTTAAAAAGCTCTTCTTTTGAAGATTTGATTTGTTCTTCGATTTCTGAAGTGGTTAAGTCTCTAATTTCCTTAGCTTTCATTTGTTTCACCACCCAATTCTTCACGTTTTACAAACTTAGTTTTAACTGGAAGTTTGTGACTTGCTAAACGTAATGCTTCACGCGCAACTTCTTCGTTTACGCCTGCGATTTCAAATAAAATTCTACCTGGTTTTGCTACTGCAATCCAACCTTCTACTGCACCTTTACCAGCACCCATACGTACTTCTAAAGGTTTTTGAGTGTAAGGTGTATGTGGGAAGATTTTAATCCAAACTTTCCCGCCACGTTTCATGAAACGAGTCATTGCAATACGAGCTGATTCGATTTGACGAGATGTGATCCAAGACGTTGTAGTTGCTTGCAAACCATACTCACCAAATGTTACATAGTTACCGCCTTTAGAACGACCAGTAGTTTTAGGACGATGTTGACGACGATATTTTACACGTTTTGGTAGTAACATTACTATTTTCCTCCTTCACTAGTGTTCTTAGTAGGAAGAACTTCTCCACGATAAATCCATACTTTGACACCTAATTTACCGTAAGTAGTGTCAGCTTCTGCATGTGCATAACCAATGTCAGCACGTAGTGTATGAAGTGGAACAGTTCCTTCTGAATATTGTTCAGCACGAGCGATGTCAGCTCCGCCTAAACGACCTGAAACTTGTGTTTTGATACCTTTGGCACCAATTTTCATTGCTCTTGTAATAGCTTGTTTTTGTACACGACGGAATGAAGCACGGTTTTCTAATTGGCGTGCAATATTCTCAGCAACTAATTTAGCATCTAAATCAACTTTTTTGATTTCGATAACGTTGATGTGTACTTTTTTGTTTGTTAATGAGTTTAATTTGTTACGTAATTTTTCAATTTCTGAACCGCCTTTACCGATAACCATACCTGGTTTACCAGTATGAATAGCGATGTTGATACGATTAGCAGCACGTTCAATTTCAACGTGTGAAACTGATGCTTCTTGTAATGCGTTATCAATATACTTACGGATTTTTAAATCTTCGTGTAATAATGATGCGAAGTCTTTTTCTGCATACCATTTAGCTTCCCAATCACGGATTACACCAACACGAAGTCCGATTGGATTAATTTTTTGACCCACAGTGTACCCTCCTTAAAAAATATATTAAGCTTCTTTAGCTTCTTCTTTACCGTCACTTACGACGATTGTAATGTGGCTTGTACGTTTGTTAATCGCACTTGCACGACCTTGTGCACGTGGACGGAAACGTTTTAATGTTGGTCCTTCATTAGCATAAGCTTCTTTAACTATTAATTCATCAGTGTTCATGTCATAGTTATGTTCAGCATTAGCTAAAGCGGACATTAATAATTTTTCTACTACTGGTGATGAAGCTTTGTTTTTTAATTTTAAAATTGCAATAGCTTCTCCAGCGCTCTTACCTCTAATTAGATCTAATACTAATCTAACTTTACGAGGTGCGATTCTTATTGTTTTAGCAACCGCTTTTGCTTCCATTCGAATTTCCTCCTCTACCTGTTAGAAATTATCTTCTAGTTTTTTTGTCGTCTGCAGCGTGTCCTTTGAAAGTACGAGTTGGTGCGAATTCTCCTAATTTATGACCAACCATATCTTCTGTTACGAATACAGGCACATGTTTACGTCCATCATATACAGCGAATGTATGTCCGATAAAATCAGGGAAAATAGTTGAACGACGTGACCAAGTTTTGATTACTTGTTTTTTCTCGCTTCCGCTTTGAGCTTCAACTTTTTTCTTTAGATGATCGTCAGCGAAAGGTCCTTTTTTAATACTACGAGCCATAGTGGCGCCTCCCTTCTTATTGTGTGCGTGCAGCTATTAAGCCGCACACGCAAATAAGTTATTTTTATTTTTTCTTACGTCCACGAACGATAAGTTTGTCTGAAGATTTTTTACCACGACGAGTTTTCTTACCAAGCGTAGGTTTACCCCAAGGTGACATTGGAGATGGTCTACCGATAGGTGCACGACCTTCACCACCACCGTGTGGGTGATCGTTAGGGTTCATTACAGAACCACGAACTGTTGGGCGAATGCCTTTCCATCTAGAACGTCCTGCTTTACCAACGTTTACAAGTTCATGTTGGATGTTACCAACTTGACCAATAGTAGCACGGCAAGTTGAAAGAATCATACGTACTTCGCCAGATCTTAATCTGATTAATACATATTTACCTTCTTTACCAAGTACTTGTGCACTAGCACCAGCTGAACGAGCAATTTGTCCACCTTTACCAGGTTTTAACTCGATGTTATGGATTACTGTACCTACTGGAATGAATTGTAATGGTAATGCATTACCTACTTTAATATCTGCTTCTTCACCGCTTTCAAGAACTTGACCTACTTTTAGGTTTTTTGGAGCGATGATATAGCGTTTTTCACCATCAGCATAAACTAATAATGCAATGTTTGCTGAACGGTTTGGATCATATTGTATTGAATCAACTTTAGCATTGATTCCATCTTTATTACGTTTGAAGTCAATAACACGGTATTGACGTTTGTGTCCTCCACCGTGGTGGCGAACTGTCAATTTACCTTGGTTATTTCGTCCCGCTCTTTTCGGTAGCGGTTGTAATAATGACTTTTCAGGTGTAGTTTTCGTGATTTCAGCGAAATCTAAACTAGTCATATTACGACGACCATTAGTAATTGGCTTATATTTTTTTAGAGCCATTGTCGTTTACCTCCTTATTGGTAATGTTTTTTAGTTGAAAAGATCAATTGATCCTTCTTTTAATTTAACGATTGCTACGCGTTTTTTGTTTGTATAGCCTTGGTAACGGCCCATACGTTTTTTCTTTGGTTTGTAGTTAATGATGTTTACATTATCAACTTTTACATCAAAGATTTCTTCAACAGCGATTTTAACTTGTGTTTTATTAGCACGAGTATCAACGTCGAATGTGTATTTGTCTTCAGCCATAGCAGCTGAAGATTTCTCAGTGATTACGGGGCGCTTAAGAACGTCTCTTGCTTCCATTATCCGAGCACCTCCTCAACTTTTTTAGCAGCTGATTCTGTAATTACTACACTGTCAGCGCTTGTGATATCTAGAACGTTTAAACCTTGAGCTGTAGTTACTTGAACACCAGGGATGTTACGTGCTGATAAAGCAACATTCACATCTTCAGATTCTGTTACTACTAATACTTTTTTAGGTTGTTCTAAATTAGAGAGTACAGTTTTGAACTCTTTTGTTTTTGGAGCATCTAGGTTTAATGCATCAACAACAGTTAAGCCTTTCTCTTGTACTTTGAAAGATAATGCTGAGCGTAATGCTAAACGGCGCATTTTCTTAGGCATTTTGTATGAGTAGCTTCTTGGTGTTGGTCCGAATACGATACCACCACCACGCCATTGTGGAGCACGGATTGTACCTTGACGCGCACGTCCTGTACCTTTTTGTCTCCATGGTTTACGTCCGCCACCACGTACTGCTGAACGGTTCTTAACAGCGTGAGTACCTTGGCGTAATGAAGCACGTTGTAAGTTAATTGCTTCAAAAAGAACGTTGTTGTTTGGTTCGATTGCAAATACTGCATCGCTTAGTTCAACTGAACCTGATTTAGTTCCATCTACTTTTAATACATCATAATTAGCCATTATGCAATTCCTCCTTTCGTTGTATATTATTTATTACCTTTGATTGATGATGTGATTTCTACAAATCCTTTTTTAGGACCAGGTACATTACCTTTTACTAAAATAACATTGTTTTCAGCGTCAATTTGTACAACTTCTAAGTTTTGAACTGTTACAGTGTTACCGCCCATACGTCCAGGCATTTTTTGTCCTTTAAAGACTCTTGAAGCATCTGATGCCATACCTACAGAACCTGGGGCTCTGTGGAAATGAGAACCATGTGACATTGGACCACGTGCTTGATTATGACGTTTAATGGCACCTTGGAAACCTTTACCTTTAGATACGCCTGTTACATCAATTACGTCTCCAGCTTCAAATGTATTAACTGAGACTTCTTGACCTACTTCGTATTCATCAACATTAACGTTTCTGAATTCACGAATGAAGCGCTTAGGTGCTGTGCCTGCTTTTTTAGCATGTCCTTCAGCTGGTTTGTTAGCATATTTGCTTGATCTGCTATCTTTTTTATAAGCTTGTTTGTCTTCATAGCCTACTTGGATAGCGTTGTATCCATCAATCTCTTCAGATTTCTTTTGTAATATAACGTTTTGGCTTGCTTCTACTACTGTTACAGGGATTAAATCACCATTTTCTCCGAAAACTTGTGTCATCCCGATTTTTCTTCCTAAGATTCCTTTGGTCATCGAAAGTCCACCTCCTAATTTTTTCTATTATAATTTGATTTCGATGTCTACGCCAGATGGTAAGTTTAAGCCCATAAGAGCATCAACTGTTTTTGGTGTAGGGTTAACAATATCGATTAAACGTTTATGAGTACGTTGTTCGAATTGCTCACGTGAATCTTTATACTTATGCACGGCACGAATAACAGTATAAACTGATCTTTCAGTCGGTAACGGAATTGGTCCAGAAACATCTGCACCAGAACGTTTCGCTGTTTCAACAATTTTTTCTGCTGATTGATCGATTACTCTGTGATCATAAGCTTTTAATCTGATTCTGATTTTTTGTTTTGCCATAATTTTCCCTCCTTATATCGTCTACATTTAAGTGATAGACTTCTCCACGAAAACTATCTCACACAGCGCCATGGCAAAGCGGCCGGGTGTGTCAGTAACCTTTCGCTTCATCGCGTGTTCTTAAAGTCCAACATTAGATATGATACATGATAAACAGTGATTTATCAAGCTTTTCTGCAAAAGTTTTGAAACTTTTTGTCTAACACATACTTTGTTATTGTACTTTATTAGGAAACGCACTTCAACCTCTTTTGTAATTTTTTTAGTTCTTTGTAAAATTTTTATTAATCTCTCTTCATATTATTATTCTAATAGTTTACTTTCCTTTATAATTAAAAACAGTTAGGTGGTGAATTATATGAAACGTGGTATACGTATGACATTGTTAGTATTATCTGTCTTACTCATAGTTAGTGAATTGGTTTACGGAATTCCATTCTTAGGTGGAAGCATTGTTTTAAGTTTTGGTTGGCAGCCTTTACTTATTAACGCGCTACTCTACTTTATAATGATGATTATATTAATAGTAGATAAACAAAATTCTATTAAGCCGATGATGTTTATTCCTTTATTAGGTGTGATTGGTTCTTTCTTGGCTTTCATTCCACTTGTTGGTATGGTGATCCATTGGATTTTATTCTTTTTAATGCTATTTTTCATTTTCATTTTATTATCTACACCACTATATGTACCAAACAAATACGCAAAGGTAATTTATACGGAGGATCGACGTAAGAATCATTAATTATTATCGTAGGATACCTGCCCAACTCAAATGTAATTAGCGCAATCCAACGGTATATGTCATAAATTCTTCTAAGCATTTTGATCTGGTTATCCGCTTAAACTACTATAACTTTAAAATGTATATAATGAAGAAACTCGATTTTAGTTATTTATGTAAGAACAAAACTAATTCCTAAACACTTATACTTTCATTCAAATAATAAAATTAAAAGCACATTGTTCAATGTCTAAATGACAGAACAATGTGCTTTTATTTCGTTTTGTTATCCGTGAACAAAGATAAAGTACAATATAAATAAAATCATCAGTGCATACATTATTGGATGTACTTCTTTATGACGTTTTGAAATTAACATTGTAATTGGATAAAAGATAAATCCACAAGCAATACCTGTTGCAATAGAATAAGATAAAGGCATCATAATAATCGTTACAAATGCTGGAACTGCTACTTCGAATTTTTTCCAATCAATTTCAGCAAAGTTAGCTGCCATTAAGACACCTACTACTACTAACGCAGGCGTAGTCACCGCACTGGTTACTACCTCCATCAATGGACTAAAGAAAATAGCTAACAAGAAACAGAAACCTGTAACCACACTCGCAAAGCCGGTTCTTGCACCTACTGCCACACCTGAGCTTGATTCAATGTATGAAGTCGTCGTAGTTGTACCAAAGATCGCACCAACGATTGTTGCTAGTGAGTCAGAGAACAATGCGCGTCCTGCTCGTGGTAATTTATTATTTTTCATAATCCCAGCTTGAGTTGCCACAGCAACGAGTGTACCAGCTGTATCAAAGAAATCAATGAATAGGAAAGTTAATATAACGATTAAAAATTGAACCGTTAATAATTGACTAGGATCCTTAAATGCTTCAAACGCAGCGCCAAACGTCGGTTCAATACTAGGTACTTGTCCAACGATACCACTAGGTGTATGTATCAGCCCTGTGAACATACCTACGATAGATGTTAAAACCATCCCTATAAAAATCGCGCCAGGTACTCTAATAGCATAAAGTATTACTGTCACAACGATACCGAAAATAGTAAGTAATACAGGTCCGTCTGTGATATGTCCTAATGTAACTAGTGTAGAATCATTTTTAACAATTATACCTGAACTTTGTAAGCCGACAAAGGTAATAAATAATCCAATCCCAGCCGAGACAGCCATTTTCATTTGATAAGGTATGGCATTGATGATGACCTCTCGAAGCCCCGTCATCGTTAACACTGCGAAAACTAATCCTGAAAATAATACGCCTGTAAGTCCGACTTGCCATGGTATACCCATTGTTAAAACAACAGTAAATGCGAAAAATGCATTTAATCCCATACCAGGTGCTAATGCAATCGGATACCTTGCTATTAATCCCATAAATAACGAGCCTACAAACGCCGCTAATGCTGTAGCTACAAATATTGCGCCTTGGTCCATTTTCATATTTTCAGAAACACCATCGACGCCGGCTAAACTAAGTACTTGAGGGTTAACAGCTAAAATATAAGCCATCGACAAGAATGTTGTAAGCCCGCCAAGTATCTCTTTCTTATAGTTTGTTTCGTGTTTATCAAACTTGAAGTACTTTTTCACGGTTAGTTCTCCTTTTTTTAAAATACTTACATATTTTAATACCAAACGAACTATTTTACAATAGCAAACACGAACCTTACTTAAATTTTTTAACTATTTGTTCGAATTATTTAGAATTTTAAACCCTTCAAAGCATCTTGAAACGGGTTATTTTCAATACCTTCATCATTATTCATATATTTTTTCAGATCTTTTTTATTTACTTTATCTGATTTTTTATTTTTGTGTCGTTTATCCATTTGAGCTTGTGTTTCAGTATGTCCACAAACACAACGATATACTGCGTCTTTGCCTCGACCAAACAGCGTCATTTTTTTATGACAGTTTGGACAACGTGCGTTTGTTTTACGTTGTACATTTTTTTTAGTTTTACACTGTGGATCCTGACACACTAACATTTGGCCATTTTTCGTCTTGACTTTAATCATAAATTTGCCGCATGTAGGACATTCAGTCGTTGTTAGGTTGTCATGTTTATAATTTTGTTCACTTTCTTTAATCTCATTGACTACCTGATTTGTAAAAGCTTTCATTTCAGAGATGAATTGGCTCGCATTATATTTCCCTTGTTCTATGAGTAGAAGTTTTTCTTCCCATTCTGCTGTTAATAATGGAGAAGTGAGTTTTTGTGGCGCTAATTCCAATATTTGTTTCCCTTTTGACGTAACTTTTATTTTACCATCACGAGCTTCAATAGCGTTCATATTAAATAGCTTTTCTATGATATCCGCTCTCGTTGCAACCGTACCTATACCGCCCGTGTCTTTTAATGTTTTATCGTGTTTTTTATCGCTTAAATCAAAGAATTTTTGTGGGCTTTCCATCGCTTTCAAAAGTGATCCTTCATTAAAATAAGGTGGGGCCGTTGTCTCATGTTCTTCTATTAGAATTTTAGTTACATTAAGCTTTGTACCCTTCTGTAACTGATCTATCTGAGTATTTATACTTTCTTTATTTTCATAAATTGCTTTAAACCCTAATTTAGTAGTTACTTTGTCCTTAAAAGTAAATGTATGCTGCCCTACTTTGAGTTCAATGGCGATTGCTTCGTATTCGTGTGGCGGCATTAGGTTTTCTAAATATCTCTGAGCAATCATCATATAAATTTTAGATTCCCTTTGGCTAAGTTGATTGATATCTGGACGCACTTCTGTGGGAATAATTGCATGGTGATCAGATACTTTATTATTATTAACAAATCTTTGTTTTGATGAAAATGTTTGTGACATTTGTGCTTTAGCCATATCTTTTAATGAAGTGGCCATAATCGCTTTCAATCTATCTTTGAGCGTATCAACCATATCATCTGTTAAATAGTTAGAATCAGTACGTGGGTAAGTTACTAACTTATGACGTTCATACAACGTTTGCAAGGTATTCAAAGTTTCTTTTGGTCCAAGATGAAATCGTTTATAAGCATCTTGTTGTAAATCCGTTAAATTATATAATTGTTGTGGATATGCTTTTTTATGTGTCTTGCTAATCGATGCAATGTGCCCGGATTGCCCATCGATTGCTTTTTTTATACTTTCCAAAACAGTTTTATCAGGATGCGACTGTGGCTTAGTACAATGGAAAGTTAAACCAGCCGCATTGAGTTTCATTGTATAATAGGTCTGAGGTTTAAAGTGATTGATTTCATTTTGTCTCATTTGAACTAATTGTATGGTCGGAGTCTGTACACGACCCAATGAGAGTTGTGCATCATATTTTGTAGTCAGTGCACGTGTAGCATTAATACCAACTATCCAATCTGCTTCACTTCGTGCTAAGGCAGCATGATATAGATTATTAAACTTACGTCCATCTTGCAGTTTATTGAAACCTTCTTTGATTGCTTTATTGGTTACAGAACTAATCCATAAACGCTTGGTCGGTTTTTTATTATGCGCTTTATCCAATATCAAACGAGCAACCAGTTCTCCTTCTCGTCCTGCATCTGTCGCAATAATAATATCTTTTACTTTATTATTATTAATTAATGATTGCACTGTCGAAAATTGTTTTCTCGTTTTACTTATCACAATTGTTTTCATTTTATTGGGTATAATCGGTAAATCATTCAATTTCCATTCTTTATAACTTGCATCATATTGTTCTGGTGTCGCATTTGTTACTAAATGCCCTAATGCCCATGTAACAATATATTTATTATTTTCAAAATATCCATTACGTTTTTCATTAATGTTTAGCGTATTGGCAATGTCTCTACCAACTGAAGGTTTTTCAGCTATAATCAGTGATTTCATAATTTCGCCCTTTCAAATTCAGTATTATATTTATTGTAACATGTATGTAGCACATCAAAACTTCCATTTACATCGAAAAGTTCTTATAATTAACTTAATAGATTATTATACGGAGGTATTGTTATGAAAATTGTTCAATTAAATAACTATGATCAAATTGTAAAGTTTATAAATGAAGCCGATTATCACTACACATCGTACTTATACAAGCTGCCACAAGCACACGATGATGTTGAAGCAACGATTAGACAATCCTTAGAGGATCCAGGCGTATTTGCACAAGTTGATGACCAAGCACAAATTGAAATGCTCATGCTTGCATTTAAATATGAAGAAAATAAATATAAAGTGCTCGGTCCTTTTGTCAGGAAATCACTTTCACTCACTGAAGAAAATTTTAAAACTTTATTTGAAGCTTTGGTTCAAAGCAAACCGGATACTGCGAATTTTAATTTTTCATTCGAGGAAACGGAACAAGATTACATGCCTTTTATGAAAGAAATTGAAGCTTCCTATAGTTTTACGGATTATCATCTCATATCTACACAAGATATAGGTAAAATTGATCATGCTCAAAACATTACCACCTACCAACCTGCTTATTATCGACTATTCGAGAAGTTACACCATGATACCTTTAAACACGATGTGATGACTGCAGAAGAAATCATTGAATCGTTAGATAGTCACAATAAATTATTTATATTTATGTCTGAAGGCTTATTAAAAGGTTATCTTTATTTACAAGTTTTTGAAAATACGAAAAAAGCTGAAATCAAATATTTTTCTTCACACACTGACTATAGATTTATGGGTATTGCTTTTGATTTATTATCCTATGCACTTCAATATACATTTTCAAATTATGATGTTGATAAGATTTATTTCAAAATTCGCAGTAAAAATAATACACTCGTGGAACGATTTCATGAATTAGGCTTCAACATCAATTATGAATATAAAAAATTCAAATACGTTGCTGCACATATTGGCTGATTTTTAATTAAGAAGCAAGCAAAACAAGTTCGTTAATACACAAATAAAATGTATGTTTAAAACATAATAAACAAAGAAATCGTTCTTTTTAATTTAATATTTTTTACTAACGTAATATTTTGTTTTAAACTAGATGTTCAGGAACAACCAAAGATGGTTATTCTCGAGGGACAATATAATAGAAAGAGTGAGTATATATGGATTTGTTAATTGCGTTATTGCCTGCATTATTCTGGGGTAGTGTTGTTTTAATTAACGTGCTTGTTGGTGGTGGCCCATATAATCAAATTAGAGGGACAACATTAGGTACATTAATTATCGGAATTATTTTACTACTTACAGGTAATGCAAAATTTGATGACCTCGCCGTCATTATTGTTGGTTTAATCTCAGGTGCATTTTGGGCGCTTGGTCAGGGTTATCAACTTAAATCAATTAGTCTAATTGGTGTTTCAAAAACGATGCCAATCTCTACTGGTTTACAATTAGTTGGTACGACATTATTCAGTGCTATTTTTCTTGGAGAATGGAGTACAGGAATTCAAGTTACATTAGGTTTAGTTGCTATGGTGTTATTAGTAATTGGTATCGCATTAACTTCAATTAAAGGTAAAAATGAAGCTTCAGGCGGTAACAATAAATTCGGCAAAGCAATTCCTATATTGATTATTTCTACAGTAGGTTACGTTGTTTATGTAGTCGTAGCACAAATTTTTGGTGTAGATGGAATGAATGCCCTCTTCTTCCAATCAATAGGTATGGCTATTGGCGGTTTAATACTTTCTGCTAAACATGAGACATCAGTAAAAAGTACTATGTGGAATATTATCCCAGGTGTCATTTGGGGAATTGGTAATTTATTTATGTTCTATTCACAACCTAAAGTTGGTGTAGCAACAAGTTTCTCATTTTCACAATTATTAGTAATTGTATCTACACTTGGTGGTATCTTCTTACTAGGAGAAAGAAAAGACAAACGCCAAATGATTGGTATTTGGGCTGGGATTGTATTAATAATCATTGCAGCCTTTATATTAGGTAATTTAAAAGGTTAAGCATCATTTAATATATTACACATCATTAAGTTTAGAACATCGACATAGCGTTCAGCGTTAATTGTACTATTCCAAATTAACAACACGTCTGTTCTAAACCTTTTTGTAGGAATAACTTTTAAGGAGGCTTCAATATATGTTTACAGATTTAGAAAATAAAGTAGTTGTGATTACAGGTGGTAGTAGCGGTATTGGTAAAGCAATGGCAGAACAATTCGGTAAAGAAAAAGCAAATGTTGTCATTAACTATCGTTCAGAAAGTAGCTTAGATGCTGTTGCCGAATCTATAAAACTAATAGAAGACGCTGGTGGTAAAGCGATTAAAGCATATGCTGATGTTTCTAAAGAGGCAGACGTCGAACAATTAGTCAAAACTGCAGTTGATACATTTGGTACTTTAGATATCATGATTAACAATGCTGGTTTTGAAAAACCAATTCCTACGCACGAAATGCCCTTAGATGAGTGGCAAAAAGTCATTGATATTAATTTAACCGGTGCATTCATAGGTGCTAAGGCCGCTGTTAATCAATTTTTAAAAGAAGATAAACCAGGTATTATCATTAATACATCAAGTGTTCACGATAAAATTCCATGGCCAAACTATGTGAATTATGCTGCAAGTAAAGGCGGTTTAAAATTAATGATGGAAACAATGTCAATGGAATATGCACAGTATGGCATTCGCATTAACAATATATCTCCTGGTGCTATCGTAACAGAACATACAAAAGAAAAATTCTCAGATCCGCAAACGCGTGCAGAAACACTTGAAATGATTCCAGCCAAAGTTATTGGCGACGCACAACAAGTGGCTAATGTTGCAAGATTCCTTGCTTCAGATTTAGCAGACTATATTCACGGTACAACAATATATGTTGATGGTGGTATGACAAACTATCCTGCATTTATGGGTGGTAAAGGCTAATCTCATTGCTACCAACAAAAGACAGAAAGCGCATGATAGCGTTCGCTTTCTGTCTTTTTATTTATCTATATATTAATTGTATAAATTAATACTTATTAAGAAACAAAACACGACCAATAATCGTTTTATATTGATCGTGTTTCTTTTTATTATTAAATTTTAGAGCACTTTAAACAAACAACATCTGATAAATATACAAGATAATAATACTAATCACGATTGTTAAATTAGTAACCATCCCTACTAGAGGCAATGTTTTATATTTAAACTGAATTGAATAAGGTATAATCGCTACACCTACTGGTAAGAGCCATGCTACTTGTAATGTAGTCTTTATCATTTCATCATTCACTGGCAAGAAAAAGTGAACAAGTAAGCCAGCAATGATACCAAGACCATAATGCGCTACTAAATACTTAATAGCAATTGGTAAAAAGCGTTTATCTATACTAAAATTCAACATTAACCCTAGAAGTATCATTGATAATGGCATATTTGCACCTGATAACACAGAAAAGAAATCAATGACTGGGTCTGGAAAATGAATATTCATCATATTTAAAATAAACATAATAATATATGTCATAAGTGGTACAGACTTCAATAAATTTTTTCCTAAATATTTAAAATCAAAACTGTCTCCACCACTGCTAAAATAGCTTCCTACAAAATAAGTCACACCAAACATAATGATTGCGCCACCAATATCGGCCATACCAAAATAAATCATACCAGTTTCTGGCCAAATCGCCTCAACCAGAGGGTAAGCAAATAAGCCAATATTTAAAGAAGCCATCATCATACCTGTTGCACCACGAATTTGATTATCATATTTTATAAAGAACCATACAATTATTACTTTTGTAATGACACCATATAAAATCATCATAATAGGTAAAATAGATAACGAGACATCCAATTTAGCTTCATTCAAATTCACGATAACTAAAGAAGGCAACGTGACATTTAATACTAATGTCGACAGTACTTGGCTATCATTTGCTTTAAAGTAATTGATTCTTTTAAGCGTATAACCTAATGCAATGAGTAAAATAATTATGATAAATTGTTGTGTCACAATAATCCTTCTTTCACTAAGTTATTTCGTTTTCATTCTATTTTCATACCTTAACATATAAAATGGTTATTTTAGAAGCTTTCAATTTCATGTTATAATTCAATTCAAACTGGTGTAGGCGTTTTCTACCCGCAAAGGAGTGTACGCTAATGGATTTGAATGAAAAATTAGCTGAACTAAAATATGATTATGTTCGATTACAAGGTGACTTAGAAAAAAGAGAATCTGTTAATCAACAAGTCGATCCTTTAGTAAAGCAACTTGAAGAAATAGAAAAAGAAATTGCATCTGTACGTTCAGAAATTAGTCAAAAAGAACATAAATAACATCCTAGTAAATATTTTTTTTACATGCTAAGATTAAAGGTGAACATAGAAAGGATGTAACAATATGCTACTCTATCTTATCTTTTTACCAGTACTCTATCTAATCGTGTGTTACATAAGCATATTTAGAATGGATACGATTATCACGCGTATTTTGCGTATTATAATGGCCTTGCTCTTATTATTTGTTGTTGCAATTACGACATTATCATTCCCTGCAATTAATTGGTGGGTTTTCATCATATTGTTATTATTAGTTGGTAATGTTGAAATCACTGCTTTCAAACATAGTAAGAAAGACCAAAAAGCGGTTCAAATCTTAAATATCATCAGTATTATATTATTTATAATCTATGCTATTTTAACATTAGTTTTATATTAATTGGTAATTCTGATACTCAAAAATATTTTAGCTATACGCTGTTTAATTAAAAGAGTCTGGGACATAAATAGTTGTCTCAGACTCTTTTTCGTTTAGGCAGTTGATGACTGAATTGAAATGTAAAGTCTCACTGGTTTAAAGAACTACTTTTTCAATTTATGAAAATCAGTAGTTCTTATGCATAAGCCAAAGCTTATGTATTCTGCATAAAATTCTAGGAGACTTATGCATCGGCTTTAGCTCAGATAAACATTTCAATCCTAGTCATCCTTGCCTTGATTGCATAGGTGGGACTACGAAATCTCTATTAAAAAATTTGATTTCTGTCCCACTCCCCTATTTTTTTTATTTATTATGTTTTTGTCGATTCTCTATTTTACGTTTAAGGGTAAACAATATTTCATATATAACCGGAACAACAATCAATGTTAGCAATGTAGATGAAATTAATCCACCTACAACCGTTGCAGCCATACCTTTTGAAATAATGATTGAACTATCTTCACCAAATAGCATTGGGGCTAGAGCACCGATTGTAGCAAGTGCCGTCATTAAAATTGGTCTGATACGCGTGCCACCCGCTTCTAATAACGCTGCTTTCATTTCAAGCCCTTGTTTTTCCTTATTAATCACTCTATCAATCAATACAATCGCGTTCGTTACTACGATCCCAATCAGCATTAACATACCTATCATACTTGGTACCGATATTGTCTCTCCCGTTATAACTAAAGCCACTACTACACCTATAATGGTATATGGTAATGAAAATAGAATTGTGAAAGGTGCCAGTGCGCCTTTAAATGTCAATACAAGCACTAGATATACAATGATAATAGCTGCTAACATAGCCATCGCTAATTGTGTTATGGCATTGCTAATATCTTCATTTGCACCACCAACGTTAACTTTTACATTGCTTGGTGTATCGATATGATTTACTTTCGACATTATTTTCTGTGATGCACCACCTACGTCATCATTTGTAATTTTAGCTGAAACGGTTGCGATTTCATCTCCAGCCTTCGTTTCAATTTTGTTTGGCGTTGTCGATTCTTCTAACTCAGCAATATCACTTAATTCCACAGACTGACCTGTGGGAGATTGCAACTCTGTGTTTTCTAACTTATCTTTTGACCAATCTGTTTGCTTATCTTCCTTAATTTTAACATCTATGGACTTCCCTTTTTCTTTAACAGTTGTCACACTTTCCTCAGGTGTATTCTGATTCAAGGTCATTGCTAACTGTGAAGCAGATAATCCATAACTTGCTGCCTTATTCTGATCTATTTTAATATTATATTGATCATAGGTTTGTGTTAAATCTGATTTAACATTTGCAGTCCCACTGACATCTTTTATTTCATCTTCAACTTTCTTCACTGTACCTTTAATTGATTCTAATGATGGACCACTAACAGTAATTTCTAAAGCATTATTACTGCCACCAGTACCCATATCTTGATTTGACCACTCACCAGGATGTTTGTATGTTTCAATATGATGTAACACCTTATCGGGTTCTTCATCAAAATGAGGTGTGTTCGAATCGTACTCAACCATAATCGCCATACTATTAGAGTTACCAGTTGGATCATTAGGTGTTGGACCGCCAACTGAATATTGAACTGTACGCACTTTATCTTTACTATTCAGATATTTTTGTACTTGCTCTGCATGGTCTAATACCCCTTTTTGCGTTTCTCCTGGTTTAGGCGTATAAGTTAATGCCATATATTTATCTTCACCCGTAGAAATAAAGCTAGTTCCTAGTTTGGCAGCCCCAAGTCCAATACTTGCAATTAATATAATTGTACTGACAATAATGACTATCCATTTATGATTTAATGACCAGTTCAAAACGGATTTATACTTTCTACCGATAAATCCTAATGATGTTTCCTGTTTATGCTGTATTACACCTTTTTTAAAGAAAGTAGCACTTAATGCAGGAACAATCGTAATAGATACAAGTAATGAAGCTAGTAAACTAAACGCGATTGCCAGTGCAAATGGTCTAAACATTTCTCCTACAGAGCCACTTACAAAAGCTAATGGCAAGAACACGACAATTGTAACAATCGTCGATGACATGATTGGTTTAAATACTTCGCTTGTAGCACTTACAATGAGTTGATCACCTTTAAGTGCTTCTGATTTATCAGATAATCGTCGGTAAATATTTTCAACAACAACGATAGAATCATCAATAACACGACCTATCGCAACAGTTAATGCTCCTAACGTTAAAATATTCAATGAAACATCTGATAATTTCAACGCAACCATTGCAATTAAAATGGACATGGGTATAGATACAATTGAAATGGCAGTCGTTCTGATATTTCTTAAAAATAATAGAATTACGATAATCGCTACAATGGTACCTAGTGCAGCTTTCTCAATCATTGTATACAATGCATCTTCTATTGGTTTTGCTGTATCCATCACTTTTGTAGCAACCATTTTCGGATTGTCTTTTATAAATTGATCAATTTCTTTTTTTGTATCTTTGGCAACTTGAACAGTGTTTGCATCTTGTGCTTTTGTAATTTGAACATTAACTGCATCTTTACCGTTTGTTTTAGATATAGATGCCCGCTCATCGCCTGCAGATACTTGTGCAATTTCTTTTAATTTTACGGATGGTACTTCAGAATCACTTGATTGGCTACTCGATGCTGTAGTTGCAGATTGGGAAGCAGAAGCTTGTTGCTCAGCACCTTGACTTGACGCTCCGTCATCACCTTGAGATTGACTATCTCCTGCTGCTGCAGATAACGGAATGTCTAAATTTTCAAGTGCTTTAACGGATGTAAATTGACCATCAATAACGACAGATTTCTCAGTATCATTAAATTGAAATAGGCCTAATGGTGTTTCACTTGTAGCACTTTTCAAATACTGTTGAACACGCTCTTTAGTTAACCCACTTGCTTCTAATTTATCTTGGTCAAATTTTATTGATACTTCTCGTGACGTCTGCCCATTAAGTTGCGCATTTTGGACCCCATCAATTGTTTGAAGTTTTGGTAATAACTGATTATTAATTTTTCGTGTTGTATCTTTTAAATCATTATCATTGGTAGTAAATGAATAAGCAACTATTGGAAAAGCATCCATAGAGCTTCTTGTTAACTCCGGCTCTTCAACATTCTCCCCAAATTTTATTTTATCTAACTCTTTTTTGAGGTCGTTCTCTGCTTTATCTAAATTAGTACCTTCATTATATTCAACCGTAACCATTGATGCATTCTGTATAGATTGAGCATTAACATTCTTAACACCTGCCATCGATCTAATTTGATCATCAATCTTATCACTTACATCTTCTTTTACTGTTTCTGGTGTAGCACCTGGCATGGAGGTTTGTACGGTAATCATTGGTGGCTCAACGTCAGGTAATAATTCTAATTTCATTTTGCTACTGGCATAAACACCGCCCAATATAACTAACAAAACCATTAAAAATATTGCAAATTTATTTCCTAATGAAAACTGCAACAATTTTTTTATCATGTATTTTTCTCCTCTCACATATCCCTTTAACAGTTCTAATTTACCACAAGTATGGTCCTGAAAATATGTAGTTTGTTAATTATAGACAATTTGTCCTGTGACATTTAGTTGAACTTTTAAATTTCAACATCACTATATGTATCATTATTCCATGGCAATCATAAAAAATGCGTGCTATAAAGTTGAATCAATGTATTCTAACTCTATATAGCACGCGTCTATTTATTCTGAAATGCTTTATTTTTTTAATTTTCGAGACAGTTTAATTTTGGCTTTTGTAAGTTTTGGTTTAATATTCTCGATAATTTGATATAAAGGTGCATTTAACACATAGTCGAATTCACCAATTTTTTCACTTAAATATGTGCCCCAAACTTTTTTAAATGTCCATAAACCATAATGGTCTGAATCTTTATCAGGATTATTATCAGTTCCACCAAAGTCGTATGACGTTGCACCATGTTCTCTTGCATATTGCATCATAGCAAATTGCATATGGTGGTTTGGTAAGAAGTTACGATACTCATTTGATGAAGCCCCATATAAGTAGTAAGATTTTTTACCAGCAAACATTAATAAAGCACCTGATAAATAAATGCCTTCTGGATGCGTTGATTCTAAAGTAACCATTTCATCAATGAGTTCTTGAGTTTTGGCTATTTTATTATCAGCATCATTTATTTTATTAAGTGTCTTCTTATCCTGCTTTTTATCTGCAAGTTTTGCTTTTTCATCTTCTAGTTCATGCAATTCTTGTCTTAAATCTTCTAAAACAGGTTTAGGTTCTAACTTCACTAAAAACAACTCAGCATCCCCATCAGGGTGTAATGCATCATATATATTTTCAAAATAACTAATATCTCTAGTTAAAAAACCATCTCTTTCGCCTGTTATTTGCATTAAATTAGCAAATGTTTTCAAACCTTCTCTATTTGAACGTTCAACTGTAGTACCACGTTTTAAAGCTAATCTCACTTTTGAACGATTTCTACGTTCAAAACTTTGAATTAATGCTACATCCGTTTTTTCTATTGGTGTAATCATAGTCATTCTTGGTTGAATATAATCTTTAGATAAGCCCTCTTTAAACCCTTTATGTTTAAACCCAAGCGCTCTTAAATTAGACAAAGCGTCTGCACCTTTATCTACTTCAACATCTGGATCAATTTTAATAGCATATGCTTTTTCTTCTTTGGCAATTTGCATTGCAGCTTCAAGTAAAGTTTCTAATGCCAACTTGTTACTATAATCTGTTACAAATCCTCTTGAAATATAGCACAGTGTATAAGGTAGTTTAGGTACTTTTTTAAATAGTAGTTGCGCTACCCCTACAATTTCATCGTCTTCTCCAACTGCGATACGTCTTGAGTACCATCCAGTTAATGTTTTAGTTTCTGCCCACTGCGTTAATTGTAATAAGTCACCTTGTGGGTGTGCTTTAACAAATGCATCATGTGCTTGATCTGTAATATTCATTTTTTCCATAAAAACTGATGTCTCCTTTATCAATTCAATACTTTGGTATTATACAATGCTTTTAGCAAACTTTCACATAGAATTCACTCATTTGATATACTATAATAAATTTAGAAATGAGGTGTAACTATGCGTAGTATTATTATTGGATTGTTTTTAATTATTAATTTAGTTTTCGTTATTCAAGCTTTTATTGAACCACTGACAATTTCATATTTAAGTCTAAGAATTATTTTAGCAGCATTAACTTTTGTTATATCTATTTACTTACTGTTATTGCGTACTAATAAGTTTTCCACTTATTTAACTATTTTAACACTTATTATTTCATTGATACACATATTCATTATCGCTCATAGTGCTTATATTTACATTTATTAATCTGCCTCAAATATATAACTTAACCCTCTTATAATTAAAGTATATGGAGAAATCGTTTTACTATCTTTAATTGTTATTGATTTATATCCTGAGTTAGGACCATCACTTATTTTAAATATCAAATCATCATGTTTTAATTTAAGTATTGTGACTTTCTCATCTTCACTAACTATGTCCATATCAAACCAATGTTGCCATTTTTTCACAGTATGTGCGCGTTCGGTACTATGCAAATTAATGGATTTAATCATAAATTCTTTTTGGCGAAGTGCTTCTAATTTTTCATTCCTTTTTTGCTCGTTCTCATCCCACTGTATAAAGAACGGTGGCTTCACTCTATAGTCTGGATCTGCAATATATAATAATTTCCAGGATGTTTTATCACCTTTAATGTTTTCTCTGTGCATTTCAATCGGACCGATAACATCTATACCTTTTTCTTCTAAATCTTCCTTAAGTTGATTGATGTCAGCCGTACTTAAAGCTAATGTCTTCATTCCTTGACTATATTGGTCTTGCACAATTTTAGATGGGAATGATACACGCCCTTCATCCGATTTCACTATTTTTTGCAAAACTTCCGGTTTATAAACATCCAACAATTCTACGTAAGCATTTTCTAAATAAGCTAATCTATTAAATGTACCAAAACGCTCATGTTGTCCACCTTGGTTCAAAGTTAATAAATGACCTGGAAATTTAAAGTTCTCTAACTGATGAATATAATGGATAATATGATCTAATTTCAAATATTGCATTAATTTCTCTCCCCTAAGCTTCCTTTAGCTTCATCATAACAAATTGCATACGACTTTACTTCTCATAACACATCCATACAACTTTCTTTCATATTAAACTCACCAAATGTCGGCGCTTATTGTCACTTTTCCTCAACTATTTATACATTGACTCAATTACAAATGTGAGAAATGACAAATTTTCTGAAATTCCCACCAGTTCGCCCTCATTTCAATCACTATTTCTTCATTTATTATCAATGCATGATTTTTTATGTTCGCTTAAGTCTTTTTAACATCAAACAGGTTATAACTTGATTTTAAAAATAAAATACTATTGCTTTATCCTACAAAAAGGTTTATAATATTGTTTGTTGTTAAATAGGTTAGCCTAGCTAACCATTAAGGAGGATCTTATGGACTCACAAAGTATATTCAATCATCTAACAGCTATTTATAGACCCTACACTAAATTTTTCCAACCGGTATTTGAGGAATTTGATGTTTATCCCGCACAATGGTTGGTATTAAAAGATATTGCTCAAAACGCACCAACGACACTCGTTCAAATTTCAAAGCGTCGAGCAATTGAAAAACCAACTACAAGAAAGATTTTAAAAGTACTTTCTGATAAATCATTACTTACGATTGAACCTGGAGAAGATAAAAGAGAAAAATTATTATCTTTTTCTGAAAAAGGACAGCAACTTTATGGTGCGATCAATACACGTATATGTGATGTACAGGATAAAATTATTGAAAATACTGGTTTATCAGATGATGAACTTAACTATGCAATACAAGTCATTCAAAAGATCCATGAACAAATTATCAATATGGAGGAATAGTCAAATGAATCAATCCACTTCTCTGAAATCACCGATTTGGACAAAAAGTTTTAACATTAACTTTTTTACTAATTTTTTAATTAATCTATGTATGTATCTACTGATTGTTATTATTGCTAGTTATACAAAATCAGAGTACCACGCCTCAGATAGTGTTGCTGGACTAGTTACAGGGCTATTTATTATCGGCTCATTAATAGGTAGATTTACGACTGGTAAATATGTTAATAAAATTGGGCCTAAACGTATATTACTCATTGGTTTAGGCTTTTTATTAGTTACACAATTATTTTATTTTATAGAAGGTTCTTTAGCTTTCTTAATGGTAACTAGACTCGTTAATGGTATTGCTACAGGTATTACTACAACTGCTACAGGAACAATTGCAGCTTATGTCACACCAAATGACAGAAAGAGTGAAGGCATTAGCTTATTCTCCTTAAGTTTGGTCATAGGTGCAGCAATCGGACCATTCTTCGGTTTATTACTAATCAATAGCTTCCCTATTAAATTATTATTCACAATCTGCTTACTCTGTGGCATTATCAGCTTTATTATTTCTTTCTTTATTAAATTACAATTTGAAGTAGAAAGTAACACAGAGTCTAAAAAGCAAACGACTCAATCTAAAAAATTCAATATTAACAATTATATTGCAAAAGAGGCTGTACCCGTTGCAATTATCATGTTGATTTCCGGTTTAACCTATTCATCAATTCTTACATTTCTACAATTTTTTGCCCAAGAAATTAATCTTGTAACAATATCAAGTTACTTCTTTATATTCTATGCAATTGCTTCACTTATTACACGCCCAGTTGCTGGTCGATTAATGGATCAAAAAAACGAAAATGTAGTAGCTTATCCAGCATTCATATTCTTAATCATTACTTTCCTTACTTTAAGTATTACAAACAATGGTTGGTTACTCCTAATTGCTGGTTTATGCTTAGGTGCTGGTTACGGCAATATTTCATCTTGTATGCAAGCCATTGCGATTAAAGTCTCACCGCCAGCTAAATATGGTATTGCGACTTCTACTTACTTTATTGGTCTTGATTTAGGTTTAGGATTTGGACCTTATGTATTAGGGTTCTTTACATCAGCTGTGAGCTACGCACAACTTTATGCAATAATGGCAATCATCGTTTTAATCACAGCGATCATTTACTACTTTGTACACGGCAGAAAAGTTAAAAATTTAAGTTCATTTTAATTAAAAAATTAGAGTCTGAGACACCGCTTGATGTCTCAGACTCTTTTTAGTTCGACAGTAAATAACTATAAAGTATATTCCCCTACGATATTAAGTTAGTAGATTTTCTGGATCAGTTAAGGTAATCCACTCCTAGCCATTCCTTATCGAATATAAACCTACAGAACTTTTATGGATATTTGATTGTAATCCTATCTGATTGTTTTAATTTATGTATATCACACTATTGTGCTATTTGAATTTTTTCAATTTCATTGATAATATCATCTAATAATTTACTCTGTATATCATTATAATAATAAAAAACTTGTCTTTCATCCGTTTCTGAACGCACTTTAGAAATGAGCTCTTTTTTATAAATTTTTCTAATAATAACGTCAATTTTACTCGTATCCCAAAGCATTTCAAAATGCAAGGTATCTCTTAACTCTTTACCGCTCATTTTCTTTGCTTCATACACTTTATACAATATGACAAATTCTTCTATTGATAAGCGATGTACAGATTTTAACCAATGCTTTAATTGACTTAATGCTCTTTCAGAATTTATAAAATATGATACTTTACTTTCCATAAAAAATGGCCTCCTTATTGACTACTCTCGTTGTGTTCTATGGCTTTATTTAATGAATAAGCTTCAAAAGTATTATATAACACTTTCTTCATTTAATCTATTATTTTTATTGAAACAGATAAATATTATCTTCAATTGAATATAATTTATATAATCTCAAATGAACATCTTAAAAAATTTGTATTACTCAATATCTTTAGACATAAATTAACAAATTTTATCTATTTTATATTTTGCGAAATTAAATATCATTAAAGGTTAAGCATCCTATCATTTTGACCTTGAAATTTATTAAAAGGCAATTAAAAATAGGCATCTTTCCATTTTCAATTCAGTCATCTACTGCCTAAATGAAAAAAATCTGAGACATCTATTTTGTCCCAGACTCATTTCATTTTTTATTATCCACCTATATAATTCATGTTTATTTTTTTACGTTTTCTATTTGCAACTGTTTGTTCAGTTCGTTCATCAGAATAGCGGTCATCTCTGATATTCCATAATGCTTTAAATTGTTCGAATAATTCATTATCAGTTGCGCCATTGCGCATAAATGACTTAACATTAAATCCATCTACAGTACTAAATAAACATCCATAAAACTTACCATCTGATGAAAGACGTGCACGTGTACAAGTAGAACAGAATGACTGAGAAACACTTGTTATCAAACCAAATTGTGCTTTATTATCTTTATGCTGATAATATTTTGCAACTTCACCATAATATTTCGGTGCCACTGGCTCAATATCAAAATTCTGCTCTATCATTTCAAGCATTTCGTCTTTTGACACAACTTTACTAAAGTCCCAACCATTATCATTACCAACGTCCATAAATTCAATAAATCGAATTTGTACATCTTTATCTTTAAAGTATTGCACCATAGGTACGATCTGGTCATCATTTACACCTTTTTGTACCACTACATTTACTTTCACTTGAAATCCTATAGCAACTGCATAATCAATTTGTTGTAAAATCGTAGAAGCCTTAATATTTCTATTGTTTATGGCTTGGAACACAGCATCGTCTATTGCATCTAGGCTGACATTGATACGTCTCAAGCCAGCATCGTATAATTTTTGACCGTGTTTTTTTAATAATAAACCATTTGTCGTTAAACCAATATCTTCTACACCTTCTAATTGATTTAACTGGTATATCAATTTATCTAAATCACGTCTTAGTAATGGTTCCCCACCTGTAATTCTTATTTTTTTCACACCTAATTGCGTGTATACCTGTGCAATACGTACCATTTCATCAAAGGTAAGCAACTCATCTTTAGGTAAGAATACAAAGTCATCACCAAATATTTCTTTCGGCATGCAATAATCACAACGGAAATTGCAACGATCTGTAACTGACAGTCTTAAATCACGAATCGGACGTCCAAGTTTATCAGTTATTTGCTCTACCATAACATTAGGTCCCCTTATCTATTTAATATATCTTGTTGTAAAGAGTCCAAATCTTGTTGATAATTAATATTTTTGTACCAATAATCTGGTGATTCAATTAAATTTACATCTAACCAATCACTTTTCACTTTATTATAAACACTTTTCAAACTATAATCGTTTGAATTTAATGCATCATCAATATATGGCAATGTGTGCGGACTATAAAAAGCAATAGTCGGTATGGGTCTGCCCTTTTCCTTAAACCCAGCGATATCTAATTGGTCTTCTATAAGGTGTTCTACCATGAATTGATATAGTTTACTCACAGCTTTTTGAGAAATCATAGGTGTATCAACCGACACAACAAAGAACAGTTCCTCACTTTCATAATGCTGAATGACTGACTGAATACCTGCCAAAGGACCTTTATCCTTATTTTGATCTTCATCAATAATAATATCAGAATGATCAAATTGAGATGCTAATGTCTCATTTGTACTGATAATAATTTGATTAAACATATTTGTACCCTCTAAAACGTCAATAATACGCTTATAAAATGGTTGCGCATTTATTTGAGCAAAAGCCTTTGGTTCGCCGAATCTTTCTGATTGTCCTCCGGCAAGTATAATTGCTTTCATGTCTTTTTACCCTCCGCTAACTGGTGGAATTAATGCCACTGTATCATCTTGATGTACGATGTCATCACTTTTGACGAATTCTTCATTTACTGCAATTTGAAATTGCTTATCCTTGATTTGAGGATAACGTTCAAATAAATCTTTAGTAAAATCATCTACCGTAATATCATAACTTAAATCAATTGTTTCAGTCTGTTTAGCTAAAATTTCTTTTAATTCTGCAAAGTATAGTATTTTCATAATTACTATTCCCCCTCAACCGCATCATTGTGATTCCCATGTTGATGCCCTTGCCATTGAGCGCCATCTTCCCATATTTCCTTTTTCCATATAGGCACGATTGCTTTGATTCGTTCAATAGCATATTCATTTGCGCGATATGCATCCTTTCGATGTGGCGAGGAAACACTGATAATTACAGCAATATCAGATATATTCAGTGGTCCAATTCTATGAACAATTGCTGTTTTTGTTCCAGGCCATTTCTGTGATATTTCGTCTCCAATTTGAGCGAGTTTCTTCTCAGCCATAGGAATATATGCTTCATATTCTAAGTATTCTGTTTTAACACCTTTCGTCCACTCTCTTACATGACCTGTAAAAACAACTACCGCGCCTTGATTTTCATCTAGGACATAATCTCTATATGGCTCAGTTTGTATCGGGTCACACTTCACTTCGAATTGCTTCATTTAATGCATTCCTTCTATTTTAAAATAATGAAATAGCCATTGATTATAAAGCGTCAATGCATCTGTATCGGCCAAATTCACATAGTATTTTACATTCGTTAGATGGCTTAGACTTTGACGTTCTTTCTCATCTTGATAAACAACTACTTTATCAAATGGTGCAGATTTAAAGCCTTCTACGAGTATCACGTTACAATCTATTGTAACAGATTCGCTGATGATTTCCTCAAGACTTTGATTTTCTTTTCTTGTTACCGACTGTTGATAAGACTTACCTTGTACAATACTTTGATCAGCACCTGCATTAAAATGTTTCATATGGTCAACTTGATCATTTTGTAATGTGATATCCGCTTCTTGATTAACTAATTGGTTAAATCCGTGATGTTTAACAGTTGCCACTGTTAACAAATGTGATTTTAAAAATTGGATTGTATGTGACATTAACGTCGTTTTTCCAGCGTTTTTATAACCCACAATTTGTAGAATCATATAAAACATGTCTTTTCGTATGCTTGTGATTCCGTCAATATGACGTTAACCGTATGTCCTTGACTATAACCTCTCGTTCCACCTGGAAGCATAATCATAGCATTACTATGGGCTATCGCAACTACAGCGCCTGATTTATTAAACCCTGATGGTACTACCGTCATTTCTTTTCCATTCAACGTCGCTGTGGCACGTATAAATCTTGTGAATGGGTTCGCCTTTTTAAAATCTTCCATTAATGTCGCTTGTATTACTTGAGGATATATTGCATTAGCACCCATCATATGAAGTGCTGCCGGTTTAACATATAACTCAAAACCAGTATAGCAAGCCGATGGATTCCCAGATAATCCAAATAGATAGGTTTCATTTGCAACTGCTACAGTCGTAACACTACCTGGTCGCATCGCTATTTTATTGAATAGTACTTCTGCGTTTAATGCTTCATATATTTGTGGCAGATAATCGAAATCACCCACCGACACGCCACCAGTCGTAATGACAATATCATGTTTAGCCATTGCTTCTTTTACGACTTGAATACTACTGTCCAAATCATCTTCTTGAATTTGATATGCAATAGCACTTAACCCTAATTTTTGCGATAAGGCTGTAATCATAGGACCATTTGAATTCCTAATTTTTCCTGGTTCTAAAGCATCATTCACATCCAATAACTCACTACCAGTAGCTATAACACCTACACTTGGCTTTTTATTTACTTTTACTTGTGTATAACCGTAAGTTGCTAATACAGCAATGGCACCGGAATTAATTAATTGCCCCTTTTCCAGTACGATATCTCCTATCTCTGTTTCCTCACCCTTTAAAGAAACATTTTCATTTGGCTCAAAGGTTTTTCTCAAAGTAAAACTATGTCCGTTTTCAACAGTTTGTTCTAACATAACCACTGCATCTGCACCTTCTGGTAGAGCAGCCCCTGTCATAATCCGAACCGCCTCGAAAGCGCCTACCGTTTTATCAGAAACAGATCCTGCTCCAATATGATCAATCACATTAAAGCTTACACGTTGTTCACCACTAGCACCTACCGTATCCTTACTGCGAATAGCAAAGCCATCATAGGGAGATTTATTAAACCGTGGAATTTCATATGTCGCAATGATATCTTCGGCTAAAATATGATGGATACTCTCATTTAATGGAACTTCTACTTGTTGCGTATAAATCGATTGATTGACTACACGTTCAATTGCTTCACTTACAGGAATTGGCGTTCTTTTTTCTACTGGCATTTTAAATCTACTCCTTACATAAATTAATTTCGTGATATACTAAGAAACGATTAGGAGGGATATTTTGTCTGAATTTACGCATATAAATCACCAAGGCAATGCTAAAATGGTAGATGTTTCAGAAAAAAACATTTCTAAACGTACTGCAATTGCACATTCAAGTATCACAGTTAACTCGGAAATTTATAAACAAATTGTCGAACATACAAATCAAAAAGGGAATGTTTTAAATACTGCTCAAATTGCGGGTATTATGGCCGCTAAAAATACTGCAGATATTATTCCTATGTGTCACCAATTACCACTAACTGGCATAGATGTAACATTTGATTGGCAAGAAAATGAACAATCATACACACTTAATATACAGACGATTGTCTCTACTACAGGTAAAACTGGCGTTGAAATGGAAGCACTAACCGCTGCTACTGCTGTTGCCCTTACCGTATATGACATGACAAAAGCATTAGATAAAAGTATGGTAATCGGTGAAACCTATCTGTTATCCAAATCAGGTGGGAAATCAGGCCACTATCAGCGCCAAGATAATTAAAGATAGTGACTCCTTGAATTACCCAAAGTAAACTGAAGTCATGACCATCATTTTTTAGCAGCAACTATATAAACTAAGCGCGAAGTGTCGCAATTCTGTTAAATAAATCAGAATTCAAGTTACACTTGGCGCTTTTATTATTTAGTTATTTCTTTCACTAGGTGATTTAATTCTGGTTTTATCAACTTGTTCAACGCTAATTTAACAGCGCCTGTTGAACCAGGAATACTAAATATCAACTTATCTCCAACTGCACCTGCAATCGCTCTTGATAAAAGTGCACGTGTTCCAACGTCTTCGGTATAACTCAAATATCTAAATAATTCACCAAAACCCTCAATTTCTTTTGTGATTAGTGCTGATACAGCTTCTATTGTAACGTCCCTCTGAGCAATCCCTGTACCACCAGTTGTAATAATGACATCTATATCTTCCTTTAACCATTCTCGTAATTGTTTTTGAATTAAGTCTTGTTCATCTTTAACAATTCGATAATGCTCACTAGCAATACTTACATTCAATTCTGAAAGTAGTGATTGAGCCAATTGCCCCCCCTTATCCGTTTCATAATCTCTTGTATCAGAAACGGTTAAAATAGCACATTTTATATCTTTGTCTAATTGCACATTTGTATGCACGATGCCCACCTCATTTATCCAAATAATTGATTTATTAATTTAATTGCTTCTTGTGGTTGCTTCATGCCATGTATCAGCATACGTCCACCTTTAAAACTGACGATACGATAACCTTTATATTGAAATTGAATGATATAAGGGTTACGTTTAAATGCGATTTTGTGTTGATTTAAAAATACACCTAGCATTTCCTGGGAAATATTAGGGTTTTCATATTGCACCGTATCTCTTCCACACAAACTAACATACTGACGTTTGGTTTCATTTAAATGGGGATATGTTGGATTTTGACCACAAGTTGGACAATTTGTTCTATATAATTTACTAAATCCAAAGCTAAAATGTGTACCTTCCCATAAATCACCATAAGTCAATTTAGTATCAGGCGTATGTTCTATCAATAGTTTCAATGCATCGCGTATTTGTAAACTTGTCGTCATCGTTACAGCGGGTTGTATAACACCTACCGTATCACACGTCATATTGATGGTTGGCAATTGTGGTACCATGCAATTAAAGCACGGTGTTGTGCCAGGTATAAATGCAGCTTCTATATAAGTACTTTGCACTACACCACCATAAATCCACGGTATATTCTGTTGATACGCATAGTCATTAATTAATTGCCGCGTTTCAAAATTATCTGTAGCATCTAAAATCAAAGAAATATTTGTAGCATGCGCTTCTAAAAATTGACGATCAACATGTGCGATATGACTGTGTATGACGACATCTTTACGAATTGCTAATAATTTTGTTTCTGCAGCAATGACCTTAGGCAATGCTGCATCTGCATCCGCTTCTGAAAATAATGTTTGCCTTTGAAGATTACTGTATTCAATATAATCTCTATCCACAATCGTAAGTTCACCTATGCCAGAGCGCACTAAACCCTCTGCAAGATGTGTACCTAAAGCACCCATACCAACAATAAGTACATGCTGTCTCTTAATTTTATCCTGTCCGTCTGATCCAATATGTTTAAATAACATTTGTCTTGAATATCGATCCTGTGTCACACGAATAACCCTCTCTTCACATCATTATTTCTATTATAAATCTTGGTCTCCAATGTAACAACGGTTTAAAATTAATATTGTTATAAAGTAGTGTTTGCCCTTATCTTTATTCAGCTCTAATGCGTGTTTTTATTTTATCTTTCATTAATATAGACAAGTATTTTCAACATTCTGAACATATCCTATTATCTTAACTTCATGGTACAATGAATCAAATATTATTTTGAGGTGAATTCATGGCGCGATCAAAAAACTTTGAACAACTATTAGAAGAAGCGAAAGATATCGTAATTAACTCTATTGGAGAAACAATGGATCTTTACGGTGTCAATCGGAGTGTAGGTAATCTTTATGGCACGATGGTTTTCGAACAAAAAAGCATGACATTAGATGAAATGCGTTATGAGTTACAAATGAGTAAACCAAGTATGAGTGCCGGTGTTAAACGACTACAAGAATTTGATCGTGTAAAGCAACAATTTATTAGAGGTAGCAGAAAACAACACTTTACAGCAGAAAAAGATTTCTTTACGTTTTTCGGTAATTTTTTCTCGCAAAAACGGAATCGTGAAATCAAATTAAATTTAGAAGCCATTCAACGAGCAGAAAAATTACTCTTCCCTATTATTGATTCTGAAGATGCAGAACCAAAATGGATTGAAGATGCCAATAAAATGTTAGAACAAATTGAACATTCCAAAGTCTATTACGCTTGGCTATCTACACTTTCGGAAGCACTACATTCCGGAGAAATTTTTGATTATTTTCCTATTCCAAATCAAACTAGCGCTTCACAAAGCTGATCAATATTTAACTAAAAAAGTACCCTTCTCCATTTCACTTTGTTGTGTCGGCTTTGAAGGGTACTTTATTAATGGTTGTTGCCATATTTATTCTATTGTAATTTGTAAACCATCGTAAGCAATGGTAGTCAACAATCCTTCCTCTTTTAATTGCTGTTCTAATTGTTCAATGTGTGTTTCATTTAAGTTTTCCGTTGCTTCTATGTGTGTAAAGTAAGTGTGTGTTGCATTGATTTCACGCGCGATAGTCACACTTTCTTGAAAAGTAATTTCACCTAACGCTGCTAGCATACCATTTTCGTGAATTCGTTCTTCGGTAACTGGATTAACTTCATTACTACCAAATGGTAAAATCGCAACATCAACGTTCTTCAATTTTTCTATTGGGTGATAACCTTTAATTTCATCCGGGATAATTAAAATGCGTAATGTGGATGTCGTAATATAAAATCCAAATGCAATGTCTTCTGCTAGCTGAATCCACTCTATAGTCGTTTCACCTATCTTTATTTGACCATTGTTAGGAATAATCTCTTTTTCAATTACACCTAAATCGCCTAGATAGTTTAAATGATCCCAATGACCAAAATATTTTTTAAAATCATTTACATGTTGCTCTGTAAGGATTATTTTCGATTTTTTGGATTGTGGTACTTTATTTATAAAATCAAAATTTAATGTTTCCCAAATTCTTATACCCATCGTATGATCAGGATGCCAATGCGAATATATGCCATATTTTATATCATAAATTTCTGAACGGCGTAATTGATAAAATATATCCTCAGAAGTATCAATTAATAATTGGAGGTCATGTATATAAATAGCTGGTCCAGTTCTATGTATTGCTTGTGAATGTTGCGAATGGGACTTATAAAGTGACGGAAACCCACCTGCTGTTCCTAAAAATTCTATCTTCATATATACATCCCTTCTAAAATAAAATGATGCTTATTATCATTTAAATTGATCAAAAAATACATTCATATTATAGATATTTGTCTTATACTTTTAAAAAAACCTGTATAACTATTATCTATGTCATACAGGTTTTTAAGTATTGAAGTTTATATTTGGAAAATGATTTTAGCCAATAGTGATGATTTCATGCGCTAGTGAGGTGGCCTCATAATTTGAATGTGTAACAAAGATAATAGGAATTTGCCACTTTTCAAATATACGTTGCACAAGTTGGATACTTTCATGCTTAGTCGAATCGTCTAGACTTGAAAATGGTTCATCTAACAGAATCAAGTCTGGCTTTGTACTCAGTGTTCTAGCTAAAGCCACGCGTTGTGCTTCTCCACCTGATAAACGCATAGGATATTGATCTTTTAGGTGATCAATATTTAGTTGTTTCATCAATTTATCAATATGATCAGAAGGTTGTGCCATGAAAGTAATATTTTGATAGACATTCATGTTAGGAAAAAGTTGGTAATCTTGGAAAAGATAGCCAATATTTCTTTTTTGAATTTTCTCATAAATCGCATGCGCTGAATCTGAAATAATACGTTTATTCAATTGTATAAATGCGCTGTCAGGTTGTCTTAAACCCGCTATCATATTCAATATTGTCGTCTTGCCAATACCGGATGGTCCTTTAATTGCATATATCTTTGGTTTATCATCATTAATTTGTATGCTTAATGGTGTTGCTTTAAGCTGATGTTTCAGATGTATATGTAACAATTAATCAACCTCCCGATAACGATCTTTATTTAACAAATTAATTGTACCTATAACAGTTATCGCAAATGCTACCAATACAATTACCCATAACCATGCTTGATTTTCCTTACCTTGTTCAACCAAGAAATAAATCTCTAAAGGTAATGTATTCGTCTTGTTTGGAATATAGCCAGCCACCATAAGCGTAGCGCCAAATTCACCGATTGCTCTCGCAAAGCTCATCATTACCCCAGATAAGATTGCCCGTTTAGATAGCGGTAGAATTAATTTAAAAAATATTTTACTTTCACTGGCTCCCATTGTCCTAGCTGTATTTAGCATCTTATGATCTATACTGCGGAAGCCTTGTACAGTATGTTGGTACATCAATGGAAAACTGACGATCACAGAGGCAATGACTGCACCAGTCAATGTAAACACTACGGGTAAGTGTAATACATTAGCAAAAAATGCCCCAATATAGCTTCTTGGTGAAAACACAATGAGCAAGATGAACCCCATCACAGTCGGCGGTAAAACAATAGGTAAGACTATGATACTTTCTAAGATTCTAGCAATGATACCACGACGTCTATATAACCATTTTGAAATGAGTATGCCAATTAAAGTTACTATGATAGTACTTATAACGGCTACTTTAAGTGATATCCAAAATGGTGTAATATCTGGCATTGCTAAATCCTCCTATGCATCAAATTGATATTTTTTCAAAATATCTTTGGCCTTATCTGTTTTTAAGAAATCTATCCATTCTTTCGCTAACTTTTTATCCGTTGTAGTAGCTGCTTTATAAGTAATTGGTTTTTTCAAATCGGCTGTATTGATTTCTTTCACTTTACTACTACCATTTTGTTGTGATTGATATAAATCTGTTTTATACACATAACCTAATTGTGCATTACCTTTTTCAACATAGTTTAATACTTGACGCACATCTTTGGCATAAACTAAATTTGGTTTCACTTTATCGAATAAATGATTATCTTTTAAATATTGCTCAGCATATTTACCTGCAGGTACTGATTTCGCTTCACCGATGGCTAGCTTATCATTGCCTTGTATATCAGCCACTGAATGATAGTTACTATCTTTTTCACCAATTAATACTAATTGATTTTTAGCATACTCATATGTATTTTGCGCTTTGTCTTTATCAACTAGCCCATCCACATCTTTCGTATTTGCAGACATAAATACATCTACTGGTGCACCTTTTTCTATTTGTTGTCTTAAAGCACCTGAACCACCATAATTAAAAGAAACGTCTACATCTTTATGATCTTTTTTAAAAGCTTTTTCTAAGTCCTTAGTGACATCCGTTAGACTTGCTGCTGCAGAAACATGCAATTCTTGCTTAGCTTTTTCATCGCTTTTCGTTTTACTATCATCCTTATTATCACCGTTTGAACATCCTGCTAACATAAGGCATAAAGCAATTAATGAAATAATTAAATATTTAAATCTAATTTTCAAAATAATCATCCCTTTTTCATTTTATTATATGCTTGTAATCAAGAAAATAAAAGAGCGGAGTGAAGAAATCAATGAGTCCAGTTTGATTTCTTCACTCCGCCTTGAGATAAAAATATTTTCAGTTTATAACATGTCATAAAATATAGCGCGTTTTTAAACATAGCCTAATCAATTCGACATGCGCTGCTTTTATTATAAATGTTTGATAAAGCGTTTAAATGCTTGGCGTCCAGTATCGGTGTTTTTAAAAACACCTGCATCTTCTAACACACGTTTAAATTTATAACCGACTTCTTTATCAACGATGTCGTCAACATTTTGTTTATTGATATCATAAGTGCGCTTCATATTTTCAGCCCATTGCTGGTGTATACCTAAATCAAATTGGTTATCACCCACAAGATACGTTTTTACTTGTTGTAATTCCTCTTTTAAGCGCCCTGGTAATATCGCCGTACCCATCACTTCTATTAAACCGATGTTCTCTTTTTTAATATGTTGTACATCCTCATGTGGATGGAATATCCCATCTGGAAATACTTCGGAAGTTTGATTATCTCTTAAAACAATATCTAATTCATATTGTGATTGTCTATAACGTGCAATCGGTGTTACAGTATGATGTCTTTCACCATCTTTACTAAATGCCCTTACATCTATCGTTTCATCTGAGTATTGATTCCACGTATTCATGACATATGTTGCTGCATTAATGAGTTCATCGCGATTTTCGCTTTTTAATCGAATCACACTCATTGGCCAATTCAACGTACTCGCTGTTACCGATGAAAATTGATTCATTGTAAACCGCTCTATTTCTGCCGCATTATCCATAGGAAATACATGTTTGCCGGCCTGATAATGATTATGTGATAAAATCGATCCACCAACTAATGGAATGTCTGCATTAGATCCAATAAAATAATGTGGAAATTGTTCAATAAACGCTAACAAATTAACAAATGTTTGTTTATTAATTTCCATAGGCACATGGTGTTCAGATAACACAATGCTATGCTCTGGAAAATAAGCATATGGTGAATATTGGAATCCCCACGACTTTCCGTCTAATTTCAATCGTATAATACGATGATTCGTACGAGCTGCTTGTGTAACCGAGCCTTGGTAGCCTTCATTTTCAATACATAGTGCACATTTAGGATAATGTTTAGCTGGTTCAGCTTTAGCTTTCGCAATTTGCTTTGCATCTTTTTCAGGTTTAGATAAATTGATTGTAATTTCAATATCACCGTATTCTGTTTCTACTTCATAATTAATATTATTAGCAATGGCATCTTCTTTTACATAATGATTCCGTTTAGTTATTTCATAAAAATAATTAGTAGCTGTTTCCGGTGATTTTTTATAGGCTTCTACAAAATTTCGATTAATAACTGAAGGTCGAGGTGTTATTAAATCTAATATTTGTGCTTCAACGATTTCTTTTTTATATAATGCATCTTCTAGGTAGTTTTCATTAACTGCTTGTTCAATCCAATACTGAGCAATCGCATTTGCAGTGGCATCTTGGTTTAGTGGTGATTCATTATCAACATCAATACCTATTGCATTTAAAATTCGGAGCAGTTGATTTTGAATATAAATGTTATCTTCTTGTTCATAATCACCAAATGCAATTGCCTGTGTGACAAATTGCTGTACTAATTGTTGATTTAATAACATGCCTTATACCTCCGTATCTTCTTGATAACCGTTTGGATGTTGATTATGCCAGCGCCAAGCTGAATCAATAATGTCATGTATATTATCATGTTTTGGTTTCCAACCAAGTATTGATTGTGCTTTATCACTTGATGCAACTAATTTACTAGGGTCTCCAGCTCTTCTAGGTCCAACCTTCGCTTCAATTGGTTTGTTTGTCACCTTTCGAGCCGCTTCTAATATCTCAAATACTGAGTACCCTTGACTACTTCCTAAATTAAATGCGCCAGATTCCCCACCATTTTGTAAATGTTGGTAAGCTAAAATATGTGCATCTATTAAGTCGACAACGTGAAGGTAGTCACGAATACATGAACCATCTTCCGTATCATAGTCATCACCAAATATCGTTAATGCTTCTCTTTGTCCCAATGCAACTTGTAATACAATTGGCACTAAATGCGTCTCTGGACGGTGGTCTTCACCTATAGTGCCCTCTTCTTTTGCACCCGCTACATTAAAGTAACGCAAGGCTGCATAATTAACACCGTAAGCATTGTGACTCCAATGCATCATTTTTTCCATCATTAACTTACTTTCACCATAAGGACTCGTCGGTGTTTTAGAATCTGCTTCAGTAATAGGCACTGTATCTGGTTCTCCATATACTGCTGCAGTTGAGGAAAAGATAATATGTTTTACTTGATGATCATACATGACTTCTAATAACACTTGTAAACCATTCACATTATTGTTGAAATACGCTAACGGCTTCTCAACAGATTCACCTACTAACGAATATGCACAGAAATGGAAGACACCTTCTATTGTTTCAGTTGTAAACACCTGATCTAAAAATGGCTTATCACGTATATCGCCTTCATAAAATCGTGCATCTTTATTTACAGCTGCACGATGACCTGTCCCTAAATTATCTACAACAACGACGTCGTAACCTCTACTTATTAATTGATCCACCGCATGACTACCAATATATCCAGCGCCACCTAATACTAAAACAGACATATTCAAAATCCTTTCTTTTAATCATTTTGTATTGCTTACAAAGCCTTAACGCCATCACTTATACCCACATGATAAAACGAAGGTGCATAACCAATTTTATCAATATATGCTTTTGATACTTCATCTTCTAACTTCTGTATACTATTTTTATCCACTAAAGCAATGGCACATCCTGCAAAACCAGCACCTGTCATTCTTGCGCCTAATACACCCTCTACTTGCTGAGCTGTTTCAGCTAAGGTATCTAATTCAATACCTGTAACTTCGTAGTCTTCTTTTAATGATTTGTGTGATGCATTGAGTAATTGCCCAAATTGTTCAAAGTTATTATCAGCCAATGCTTTATGTGCAAGCTTCGTTCTCTCATTTTCTGAAATCGCGTGTTTGGCACGTCTACATACGACCTCATCAGTAATAAGTGATTGGTACTTCTCAAATTGCGCTAAAGATAATTCACCTAAAGATGTGATTTCTAATTGCTGCTGTAATTGTGAGAGTGCGTTTTCACACTCAGATCTACGTTCATTATATTTACTTTCAGTTAGTGAACGTCTTTTATTTGTATTCATAATTGAGATGACATAATCTCCAAATTTAGCAGGTACATAGTCAAAATCAAGTGTAGCGGTGTCTAATAATATGGCATGCTCTGCTTTACCCATACCAATAATAAATTGGTCCATTATACCTGAATTCACACCCATAAATTTATTTTCAACGACTTGTCCTAATTTAATTAGTTGTAAGCGCTCTAAATGCAAATTAAATAATTGTTTAATTAGCCAGCCAGTTAGTAATTCAATAGAAGCTGATGACGATAAACTCGCACCATTCGGTATATTTCCTTCAACTAAAATATTGAATCCTTGATTGATATCATTAAATTCTTCTTTTAAATATTTAACGACACCCTTAGGGTAGTTTGCCCAATCGTGTTGCTCGTTAAATTCAAGTTCATCTAATGTAAAAGATACAATACCTGTATCTTCAAAATTATTTGAATATAATTGAATGATACGATCCGTTCTTTTAGATGCTAAACCATATGTCCCCAGTTCTATTGCAGCTGGAAATACATAACCACCGTTATAATCAGTATGTTCCCCAATTAGATTAATTCGTCCCGGTGCAAACGCCCTCACATCTGCTTTTACATCAAATAAAGATTCAAACTTTTTGTGCATTTCCTGTAACATAAGCTTGCCACTCCTTTTTCTAAACCATCTCACATACTTATCGGCCCTTTAGTAAACACAATTAAAGTTTACTTGTTTACTAAATGTTTTGTCAATAAAGTTAACTATACTTTAAATGTGTTTCTTGCTTTGAGTTGCGCTTCTACAACAACATGAATTGCGATTTGCCTTGTGTTATTGATACGTTCTTCTGCCATTCTGACAGCAGTTCTCCCAAATTCATCGACAGGAATATGCACGCTACTAATAGAAGGCACTGCATATTGAATCACTTCTAAATCATTAAAACTAATTAATTTCACTTCTTCAGGGATTGCTTTTTTATTTAGTTGCAATTGTTGTAAAATACCGATTGCAATCATATCGTTGCCAGCAATAAATACTTGAGGAAACGCATGATCACTTTCTAAATAAACTTTCACTGCATCCTCTCCCTGTGTTTTTCCCCATCCATTGAGTAACACTATTTCTTCGACGTCATGTTTTTCACACCATGATTGATATGCTTGGTATCTAACATCTGCTGCGTTAGTAGTTGTTATACCATTCAACTCTCGTATTGTATGGTGCCCACCAATATATGCAATTTTCGTTAGACCTTTATCTAAAATGCGATTAAGCAGTTCTGTCATTGCATCATCCAAATCAGAATACACAGCATCAATAGATTTAGGTGTATTTGGATTATTAATGACCACCATGTTAGCGTTGTGCGTTTTCAATTTGTTCAATGCATCTACAGAAAAATTCCCAATTACAATAATGGCGCCTGCATTTTCAATTTTGTTTAAATCGATATGATCTTGTTGCCCATCAATTCTAATTGTGCGCTTAAGGGATAAGTTTAATCTTTTAACTTCTGCTTCTATCGCTAATCGGATTTCTCTATAATATGGATCCGACATTTCTTTCTCTCGAGAAGCGTATGTAATAATTTGGATACGTTTATTTTTTCTAGTAACTTTTTCGTATTGTAACGCTTGTGCGATTTGATGTATGCGTGTCCGCGTTTCTTTAGCAACGGATAAAGTTGGATCATTGTTTAAAACACGTGAAACAGTACCTGGACTTACTTCAGCTTGACGTGCAATATCCCTAATACTTGCCATTCATGTATCACCTCTATTAGTATTGTTTACCTTAAGTTTACTTCTCACTTTATGTTAAATCAATTGTGACGTAACTAAATCTGATTAATCGTTAAAAGCAACTTATAAACAGAATCGTGTAATGATAATACCTTTATAAACCGAATCATTTTTTTACAACTAAAAATAAGCTAAAATAATAATAGAATATGAAATGAGGTGCTTGTATGCATGAAGATGTTTTGACAAATCAAACAATTGTACGCTTTGAAGATGGTAAACTGATAGAAAAAAAAGATCACTATGTTACTGAATTTCCATTAACTATTATGGTAAATGGTGAAGAATTTGCTACAGTTATTTGTAGTCCAAATCATATGGAAGAACTTACACTTGGTTTTTTAGCTTCTGAAGGTGCTATATTAAGAAGCGATGATTTAAAGTCTATTCAAATAGATGATAGTAAGGGGTTTGCGCACGTTGAGTTAACAAAATCCTTAGGAGAACGCTTCGAGTATTCTACTAAACGCATGATTGCATCCTGTTGTGGTAAAAGTAGAGAATTTTATTTTCAAAATGATGCAGCAGTAGCAAAGACGTCAATGTCAAATATTGAATTAAATCCTCAACAAGTACTGAATATGATGACACGTATACAAAGCGCTAGTGAAGTATTCAAACAAACAGGTGGTTTACACAATGCAGCCATTAGTGATGGAGATACGTTTTTCGAACATCGTCAAGATATCGGACGCCACAACGCACTGGATAAACTTTATGGTTACTGTATCGAAAGACATATACCAGTACGTAATAAAGTACTTATATTTAGTGGTAGAATCTCTTCTGAAATATTAATTAAAGCCGCTAAAATCGGTGTGGGCGTTATTCTTTCTAAATCCGCGCCAACCACGCTAGCCATAACACTCGCACAAGATTTAAATATTACAGCCATTGGTTTTATTAGAGACGGAAATTTTAATATTTATAGTCATCCTGAACGCATAAAAATAGCGGAGACGTAATTAGTTGATAAATCAACAAACTACGTCTCCGCTTTACTACTATTATAATAGTATCGTTTGATATTATTTTAAATATGCTCTTTTAGTATTTGATAACAGTAGCTAATAAAGATATAACCTTGCTTTATATACATATCTTTCGCGCTATCCTCACCATCAGCTATCAATATTATCGTTTTGTCTTTCGCAATCTGTGCTACAAATGATTGCATCACACTGCCTATGCCTTGCCTTTGATATTCATCCAACACGCCAAATCCATCTATTTCCATCGCCGATGCGGACACAATTAAATCTAATATACCTACTGGGAGTTCACCCTTATATGCTAATATTCTCAATTTATTTTCTTGTGGAAATTGATTACGAATCATCTGTATACTTTCTTGTGCATATGCTAGCCCATAGGGTTCAGCAAACCTACGATAAATAGCTATATAATCTTCAAGTGTTTCATCGTTCACGATTGTAACATCTATTTCTGAGTTTATAGCTTGATGGATATGCTGAGGTTCGATAGCGTAAAGCTCCATAATCCCTAACTCAAATTCTAATGCTTTTATTTCATCCAACCATTGTTGATCTAGGTTCTCATTTTCAGGAAAAGTAAATGCAAGGTGGGAAGATCCTTGTTGTTTATGCATAAATTGTTGGTAAGCCATATCTAATTTCCAAGAATTAAGCGTAGGCATTCGCTTATATACCCATTTGTTTGTATCATATACTAATGGTTCCTCAGGTGTTAAATAAATGGTTTTACTATTATCATCTTGATAAACCGTGCCTTGTTGAAAAATATCATTCATAGAAATGACCAATTTATACACCTTCCCTCTATGTTTTTACTTCATTAATTGTTTGAATTGACTATGGTTTAACATTGTATTGCCTATTAAACTCGCAATAATCGCTTTTAATAAATCTCCAGGCATAAAGACGAATGAAAGCATTACTGACTTAGATATTGGTAAATGTGTTATCCACCCCATAATGATAGTGCCTACAATATCCAACAGTAATACACCGAACACAATTGTTGTACCTAATAATACAACAAAATTCATTTTATTAAAATATAAATCTCTCACTAAACCAATCAGGTATGTAATCACTGGATACATAAATAAAAAACCTGCTGAAGGTCCTGCAAATACACCAATACCGCCACGGCCGCCAGATAATAATGGTAGACCTGTTGCTACTAGTAATAGTAAAACAATGACACTTAAAGTACCATATTTACGTCCAAGAAGTATCGCTGCTAGAAATATACCTATATTTTGTAAAACAATGGGTACTGGCATTACCGGCAATGGTATCGCAGGCACAAAGCCTAGTACCGCTATCATTGCTGTCATCAATGCTGTATATACTAATCTTTTTGTTGTCATAGTTATTCCTCCTCGATGAAGAAATTATATCACGAATGTAAACTTTAAAAAATAAAAAGTTTACATTAGGTTGCGTTTTTTAGTATTTTTACCATTAAATCATCACAAGCATAAGACCACATAAACCCCTTTAATAAAATAAATATATTGCACCCATTTTATAACATGTTGATGTTTAATATCATATGATGAATGAAAAACTACATATCTATACCTTACCCTTAGCATATACATGCAGCGCCTTCCTCTTTGAAACTATAAAAAATAGCTATGAAAAAATCTATTGTAAAGATTTCTTCATAGCTAATCTTAGAATGTTTTAAAAATGAGTCTTTCTGTCCTAAAGTACTTATTATTTACTACATACAATCAAATTGATTTAGCGTACTGATAATTTAGTTTAATTGTTTAAAAGTTTTTCTTTTAAATCTTTTCTCATAAATTCTAATGTGTATGGATCATTGTACCAATATGTCTCAGCTTGAACTTTAATTACATGATCTTGTTGTACCGCTGGAATATTATTCCATAAGTCTGTTTTTTCATAAGCAGGTGTTGATTTACCTTCACTTGTTGAAACAATATAGTCGCCGGCATAATCAGCAATTTTTTCTTGTTTAACTTCTGCCCATCCTTCTTTTTTAACTAAATCATTTAGTTTATCAGGTATCTTCAGACCAAATGCTTGATATAATACTTCGCCACCACGACCCCAGTTAGGACCATAGCTATATAGTTTTTTATCAAATTCATCAAAGATTGAAACAGTAGCATCTTCGCCTATTTTATCTTTTATTTCTTGTCCATCTTTTTTAGTTTGTGATTTCCATTTATCTTCCCAAGATTTCACTTCATCTTCTTTACCTAATAATTTCCCTAATTCTCTTTGTTGATCTAAATACTTATGTTTACCATAGTCATACACAACTGTAGGTGCAATTTTTTGATATTTTTTAATATTTTTATCTGTTGAATAAACAACGATTAAATCAGGTTTTGTTTTTGCAACCTTTTCTACATCATTTTCCCCAATTTTTTCTACACCTTTAAATTTATCTTTAAGTAATTTGCTGTTATCGACTTGTTCATTTACTGCCACAATCTTACCACCAAGATATTTAATACCACCGGCATATGTAGGCGCCACAACAGCAATACGCTCTGGATTTTTAGGAATATCGATACTTTTTCCACTATCTAATTTATATGATTTTGTTTCTTCCTTTTTGTCGCTATTTGAGTCACTATCTGATTTATTACCACATGCGGCTAAAATAAGCATTAAAGCAAGTAACGGAAATAATAATTTTTTCATAATTCTCCTCCATTGAAAATGATTATCAGTACCAATTGATTATATAATGACTCTAGTAATTTTACAATAGTAAAAAGTCAAATTTTTAGCTTTTTAAGTTATTAAAAAAATGCATTCAGACACTATGTCTAAATGCATTTTAATTACAACTATTAAATGAAACTTTCTCAAGTCTTTATATTTTCTAAAATCTATCTAATACACTTTTAGCAATATTAGTATATGCCATATCTTCCATTGGTGGATTGTGTAAACCTGCTCTCATATCTCGATAATAACGTTGTAACGGACGTTCCATTTCAAGGCTCTTAGCACCGACAATACGCATGGCAATATCAATTACTTCGAGTCCTTGATTCATGACTAACACCTTACTTGCAGATGTTTCATTCCATATAGCTTTATCTGAATGGGTATTTGAATATAATGATGCTGTACTCCATAAAAAGTGACGCGCAGATAATAGCAAGGATTCCATTTTGCCAATATTTTGCTGAACGGTTGTTATATCTCCTATCGTACCTTCTATACTATTAGGGCTATAAGTTTTAGCAAAGTCAACAGCATAATCTCTTGCTGCTTGCGCAATGCCTAAATAAGTACTTGGGATATGTAGAATCCAACCGTTTGGTTTTTTACCACCAGCGCCTCTAATTTCTACAAAATTCTGTTCTGGTATTTGAACATCATTTAATATTAAATCATGACTTTCTGTAGCTCTCATTCCTACCATATTCCAATTATCTGCAATTTCTACGCCTGGTGTATCCTTTTCTATAAGATAAAATCCTACTTGCTCAATCGTTTCATCATATGCACTCACAATAAAATGCGTGAGCCCCTTACTCATAGAAGTGAATGTTTTAACACCATTTAATATATAGCCATTTTCATTTTTAATTGCATTCGTAGCAGGTCTACCACCTCGTGTTGGACTCCCTGTTTCCGCTTCACTTACAGCTCTATTAACCAGTGCACCGTTTATGATAGATTCCGCAAATTGATTTAACATGTCTTCGTCCCACATCTTTTGTTCATATAATTGACCCACAACACTCAAATGCCAGCCAATTGAAAGTGCCGTTGCACCATCAATAGAGCCTAAATAGGTTTGAATAATAACCATATCTTCAACTGAGGCACCTTCGCCACCGTATGCTTTAGGTAAAGTTAATAATGTATAACCTTCATTGACTAACCACTCAATATTTTCATATGGAAACCTAGAATGTTGATCATTATAGACTGCATGTGATCTAAATTTATCTTTCACTGTATTCAATTTTGCTATCCACTTTTCTTGAATATCTGTATGTATTAATGCAGAATCTTTCATTTTTTCCACCTCGTCCATTATATTTCTTTCTATATAAGTATAAGTTTAACACTCGATATGGCTTAAATAAAGGTTTCTACCCCAAATCCTTACTTTACCGATAAGATTTATTATGATAATTTATAATTATTGCTATATTGGGGGGACACATATGATTACAGTTAATCATCTTATACATAAATACAATGAGAATACGATACTGAATGACGTCAGTTTCTCACAGGATAAAGGTACAGTCACAGCTATTATCGGACCCAGTGGTTCTGGTAAAACAACACTCTTACGCACACTAAATGCACTTGCTTTAGCGAAATCAGGGACTATTACTATTGGGGATACAAGCTTTGATGCTTCTAAACATAATAAAAAAGATATATTCAAATTACGTCAAAAATCCGCAATGGTTTTTCAAAATTATAATCTTTTTAAAAATAAAACAATACTAGAAAATATTACTGTCGGTTTAAAATATGGGAAAAATTATAGCCATGCTGAAGCCAATGACATCGCACTGTCTTATTTAAATAGAATTGATTTATTAGAACAAAAAGATAAATATCCGAGTCAATTATCTGGTGGGCAAAGTCAACGTATCGGAATCATTCGTGCACTTGCCTTAAATCCTGATGTACTACTGCTTGATGAACCAACCTCAGCCTTGGATCCAGAATCTATACAAAGCGTACTCTCTCTAATCAAATCGATTGCCCAAGAAGGTATGACAATGGTCTTAGTTACTCACGAAATACAATTTGCAAAAGCAATCGCTGACCAAGTGCTATTTATTGATGATGGACACATTATTCATCGTGGTACACCACATGAAGTATTGGAAAACACTGAGTCAAAAAGAATCCAGCGTTTTTTAAATCATGTTGGCACGGAGCGTGATGTTTAATGCTACGACACAAAAAATATTTCTTCATGATGTTATGCGTTTTATGTTTCTTATTGTCTGCTTGTAATGCTACTCATAATGATGATACTTCATCACACAAAAAGGAAATTAAAGTCGCATTGTCAGCAGAAGTTAATCCACCCTACTTATACACTACGAAAAACAACGAATTTATTGGACTCGATATGGAATATATGAAATTACTTGAAAAAAAATTACCACAATATGATTTCAAATATGAAGTAGGCGAAGAAGAATCCAACTTAGTAGGCATTGGTGCTGGAAAGTTTGATATGGGAATTAACTGGTTCTTCAAAACACCTGAACGTGAAAAACAATTTCTATATCAAGATGAGCCATATAGTTATGCTTTACCTTTACTCGTTGTTAACCGTGATAACAACGACATACATCATTTAGATGATTTACCAGGAAAAAATATTACACCAATGGCTCCTAGTGGTGGCTTGTATTCTATCTTATCTGAATATAATAAAAATCATACAGATAAGATTCAAGTCAATACGATACAAGAACCTTCGAATGGCGATAATTTAAAAATGGTTAGTCAGCAACGTCGAGACGCCATGCTTTTGAATTGGAACACTTATAAAGCCATACAATCTCAAGTCAAAGAAGATGTGAAAATCGGTGGTATTGTTAAAAAAGAACCATTACACATCGTTTACAATAAAAAGCATCAACAATTACATGATGACATTGACCAGGCTACGATTGAATTGAAGAAAGAAGGCAAACTACAAGCGCTTTCAAAAAAATATTTTGATATTAATGTCTTTGAAGATTTAGATGATATTAATAAGAAAAAATCACAATTGGAGGTGCATCGCTAATGCAATCAGTAAATTGGTTGGATTTATTATATCAAGTCTTGCAACAGTTACCTTTGACATTATTGATGATTGTTTTATCGCTCATTTTTGCACTGATACTCGGTTTTATTTTAGCAACCATACGACTACAAAAAATTAAATTATTGTCACCTGTCGTCAAAGTCTATATTTCTTTTATTCGTAGCACACCTTTACTATTACAACTTTTCTTAGTTTATTTTGCTTTACCTCAGTTGTTGTTGTTTGTACATATTGATATCAATCATTTCAGTAGATTATTTTTTGTGATTTTAGCTTTCACATTACATACTGGTGCTTATTTATCTGAAATTATTCGCGCAGGTTACCAATCTGTAGACTACCGACAAATTGAAGCAGGTTTATCCATAGGTTTAACATACCCTAGAATATTAAAAGAGATCATCTTACCACAAGCGCTGCGCAACAGTATTCCAAATTTAACAACACAAATCATCGAACTTGTAAAAGATACTTCTTTGGCTTTTACTATCGGAATCATCGACATGATGGGACAAGTCAAATTAATTATTGGTAATAATTATGGTTTAGGTATGTTAGAAGTATATATTGTCATTTCTGTTGTTTATTGGCTCATCGCTTTAATTATCCAAGGCGTATTTACAATCATTGATAAACGTGCCCAAAAACCATACCAAATTTAAGGAGGACAGACCTATGTCATTTATTTTTTATACTATATTTGAAGTACTCAAAGGCGTGCCAAATACAATCATGATTTCACTTGTTGCCATTATCATCGGTCTGTTCATTGGATTAATTTTCGCAATGATTCGCTTAAAACGTATACCTGTATTATCTCAGTTCATTATAATATACAATTCTTTTTTCAGAAGTACACCGCTGATTGTTCAGTTATTCATTGTCTATTATGGCTTACCAGCCTTTATTTTATTCTTAAACGAACATTTGCAATGGCATATAAACCCTGATATTTTTTCTCCATTAATCATTGCATTTATTGTATTTTCATTACATGCTGTTGCCTACCTTTCAGAATCTATTAAAAGTGGATTGCAATCTGTCGATTATGAACAAATAGAAGCTGCACAATCTGTAGGGCTTACGAGATTTCATATATATAAAGAAATCGTGCTACCTCAAGCATTTGCTTATGCGTTACCTAATATTGAAAATCAATTCATCATGTTAATCAAAGGAACTTCCCTAGCGTTTGCAGTTCAAGTCACTGAAATTATGGCAGTCAGTCACATTATTGCCAATGAAGGATACCGTTTCATAACAGTCTACACTGTTGCTGCAATGTTTTATTGGTTATTAGCAATGATTTTAGAATATATATTTAATAAAATGGAAACAAGCTCATTACGTTATATGCAAACGAATGCGTCATAAAATTTTTATTCCAGAAGTTATATTAAAACGCGCCAGTTGAAATTCGAACATTCAACCGGCGCGTTTTTATTTTATAAGTATACATAACAAATGCTAGATTTTCGTCAATAATTATCTACTACTTGTTACAGATGAATGATTACTAGTTAAATAGGAAGAAACTAGATTTTTTTGTCCTTCAACAATAATTATAGAAGATCAATTTTTTATGAATCATGACAGACCCATAGGGCATCGTCTCATTTTTCTATAATAATTTCGTGATTTCAATCCCTGTTTTATTATGCTAAGCTTTCTGCACATTGTTTTTTTAATTTATAATATTGTTTAACTTTTTTGGGCATTGTACCATTTTGCAATTCGTACTTTGTAATAATTGGATAGTTTTTAAATACGAGTGACCCTAAATAACCACAAATTGCACTGCTTAACGCACACATCAATGCCACTGTAATCACAGTAAGTGCATTGTTAAACCCAAACATTACCATCAGTCCTGCAATTGGCATAGCTGTTCCAGTTGCTTCATTCACCAAACCAAATGAAGCAATGATTACGCCTGATATTGCGCCACCAACAAAATTTGTAATATAAACAGGTACTGGGTTTGCAGTTACGATATCTGCTTGTGACAAAGGTTCAATTGCAACTGAAATGGTTGTTTTGCGATCACCAAACTTCATTCTTTTGAATAATACAAAATTCATGAATGACGAACCAAACACTGCTAATGCTCCGATAGCCATAGGTGTACCAGTTAATCCAAGTAAAGCAGTTAATGCCATTGAACTTAATGGTGCAGTAGCTACAACCGTGATAATACCACCTAATACCACACCCATTAGTATTGGACTCGAAGTTGTAGACTCTTTAATGATATTACCGATTTGCATTAAAGAAGCATCTACAACTGGCGTCATACCAGTTGCAATCAATCTTGTAATAGGTGCGATGACAATGATTGCCGTTATTAAATCAAGCCCATCAGGTAACTTTTCTTCCATCCATTTCATACCAAAACTTGCAATATAAGCCGCAACAAAACCTGGTAACAAGTCCATATTGCCACATGAAACTGCAATAACAAATGCATAAACAGGAGACACACCCATAGCTAGTGCTACTAACCCTGCTGCTGCAACACCACCAAGCCCACCTGCCGCTTCACCAAGTTGACCTAAAAAAGGTAACCCAATTAAATCACCGCCGACATATTTGTGAAATGCTTCAACTAAAAATGATGCAATGGCAGCATTTGCAAGTGCCCCCATCGCTTTACTACCATTTGGTGCTTTGCTTGTAAATAATGTAAATAAGCATAACACGATGCCCAAGAATATAATCCCTATAAGTAAATTCATAATAACACCTTTCCCGCTTCTATGTATGCGCTTTCATTCAACAAATATAAGTATACCACAGTTAATTTGTTTTCAAAAACATATTATAGTGAAATATATAACTAATAATATAAAATTGCATTTTCAAAATATTAGTCTTGTTATGGCTTACGCAAAATTTTTCATTTTATAGGGATTCTATCGTGATTATAATGAGCGTTGTAATGCTTCAATCATTTCATTAATGCTATTCCGTTGTTGCTCATTCACATAAACTACAACTGTTCTTTCGTCTATTTCACTTCTTTTTTTACTTAAGAAATTCATTTTTATTAATTTTTGCAATGCTTTCGTTAAATAATACGGTTGTAGTTCTGAGTGTTTTGCAATATCTTTTGCAGTAATTTCATTATCTTCACAATTATAAATATAATTTAAGATAAATATTTCTTCATAATTTAATTTATACTCTCGTTTACTGAACTTAAAAAATTTTTTCCCCTGTTGATACGTAGATATAAGCTCATTTAATGATTTAAATGTTTGTGAATTCATACAACCACTCCTTATGTTTTTTCATGATGTTAATATCTGTTTTAGTGATGCTTAACAATATTAATACATTAATTTTATCCCATTTTCTAAAACGAATTCAATATGACCAACTATGTGAAATATTAAAATTTCATACTATTTTTTTAATATTTACTTTTCATTTTCAAATTTTATTAAGCTATTCATTCTTTTTATTACTAAAAAAAGAATGTGTTATCCATTGTAAATATCAAATCTTCTAACTTACAAAATGCATAGTGTTTTTGTATGAAAAATTTTCAATAAAAAAGGGCTATTTACTTTTCGTTAAAAACGCAAATAGCCATTAGCATATAGATAAAAACAACAAATAAATTTGTAGTGAATTTGCCTATTTTTATATTTTTCTTTATATGCATGTGTCATCAATAAACGATCTAAAAAATTTTTCTGTAATACTCAATATGCTTAACTCAAATTATAATTTATTAGCGACATAGTAATGATGCGCTAAATGACTGAATCGCTTTTTAATTTATCAAGCATCCTATTTTTCATATCCTATCGACAGCAATTTAGATTGAATCCAGTGAGAAAAGCATTAGCCGAAGACTGTTGGCTAAGACCGTACCTTCGGAAAATGTGCATAAAAAAACTGCCAACAAGGTCAGAGACTTTGTTGGCAGTCTTAGGTTACTTATCTTTCATTAAAAAAGTAAATAACTTCTAGTATCTAAATATACCAATGTATGGTTACATCCTTCACTTTATAGTCAAAAATGAAGCAACTTATTTTTTCTTACAGTCAAATGTGTCTAAGAAGCTTAATGCTGCTAATCCAGTTAAATCTAAAGCATGTTTAGCGCCTGCTTTACCATGACCTGCTTCAAAGTGTTTATATGCTGCTACACCTAATACTGCGATTGTTAGCAATGAACCAAGACGTGATAATCTTTTACTTGCAAAACTTAATACAAAGAATACTGCACTTAACGCTTCAACAGCACCTGCTAATGGTACTGCATTTGCTGGTAAGTTGAATACTTCAACAAACGTATCTTTCATAGATTGGTCACCTTTTATTTTAGGTTTTGCCGCACCATATAATTCTTTAGCTAATTTTAAATTTGTTAAATAACGTAATATCATTACAAAATCTCCTTTTATTTGTTTTCAAAATATTTATCTACAATAGGTTTTACACGTTCAGCCAATAATTTAATCGTATTGATTGTTCTTTCATGAGGAATAGATCCCACTGGGGTATGCAACATAAAACGTGTAATGCCTAATGCTTCAACCGTTTCAATGATTTTATTTGCTACAGTTTCTGGACTGCCAACATACAATGCACCTTGTGATCCAGCCTCACGTTCAAAACTATTTTCATCATACATTGGCCAACCACGTTCTTTTGCCAATATATCATGACTTGCCTTTACTGATGGGAAGAATTCACGTTTAGCTTGTTCATCGGTTTCAGCAATATAACCCCATGAATGTGTTGCAATAGGTAAAGCTTTAATATCATGTCCATAAGATTCTGCTATAGATTTATACATATCTATATTTCTTTTGAACCTTTTTGGATCACCACCAATTATAGCATAAGTTATTGGTAAACCTAACGCTCCTGCTTTTAATGAAGATTCTGGTGTACCACCTGTTGCTATTGTAATTGGTAGGGGTCGATGTTCTGCCCTTGGATAAACACCTAGATTTTCTATGGACGGTCGGATTTGTCCTTCCCAATTAACAATTTCATTACGATTAATGTGCATTAATAAATCAATCTTCTCATTAAAGAGCTGTTCATAATCTTTCAAATTATAACCAAATAATGGAAAAGACTCTATAAATGAACCTCTACCTACCATTATTTCAGCACGTCCATTAGAAACTGCATCTAATGTAGAAAAACGTTCATATACACGTACTGGGTCATCCGATGACAATACAGTTACAGCACTACTCAGTTTAATATGATGTGTACTTGTTGCAGCAGCTGCTAACACAGTAACTGGATCTGATACAGCGTAATCTGGTCTATGATGCTCTCCTAAGCCATAAACATCAAGTCCATATTGATCAGCGGTTTCAACTTCTTCTATTATGTTACGAATTCTTTGCGCATTTGATATACCAGGTTGAGTACCTACTTCTGTGTGCAAATCCATATTATCTGCAAAAGAAGTTAAACCTAATTCTATTTTCATTCATTCACCTCTCAAACGAGTATAATTTTTATACTCAATATCATAATCTCTTCTCCATTAAGTGTCAATATCATTGCTCAAACAAAACTAAAACATTTATTTAGTTACAAATTACATTTAACTTAATATAATTAGTAAATCATAAAATGGTCGCAAAGTAATTTTTTGTTATTTTAAATATATAAATAGTCTCATATTTTCCCATTTGTAATTTTCTGTTATTTTACAGCTTTGTAATATAATAAAGTGCTATTTTACACTTTATTATACTAAAACATGATACCATCGGTCTTTAGTCCTATGTCACACCTCGACTTATTTGTTACATAAAGGGGTTAATTATTATAACTAAATTACAAAATGATAACAACGCACACAAATCACTTATTTTTTGGTAAAGTAATTCTTGTCGTTGAAACAGCGAATAAAAATTATAAAAATTGTCGTTTAGAGACTGGGATAAAATTAAAACTAAATTTTAAATTATTTACTATTCTTAGGAGGATATTTAACAATGAAAAAAATCGCTACAGCTACTATCGCTACTGCAGGAATCGCTACTTTTGCTTTTGCACAACATGATGCAGATGCAGCAGAAAACAACAATAGTGGGTACAACCCAAATGACCCAAGTTCATATAGCTATTCATATACTATAGATCAACAAGGTCAATACCACTACACTTGGCAAGGTAACTGGAACCCAAGCAACAGTGACCAAGGTCACACTAGCAACGGTTACAGCAATGCTAACTCAACTAACAATAATGCAACTCAATCATATACAACTAATAACCAAGGTACTGGTGGTAAAGGTGCAGTTTCTCACTCTACTTCAAACAGCAATGTTAAAGTAAGTACAACTAGCGCGCCATCAAATTCAAATGGTTCAAACTCAATTTCTAATACTTCAGGTTCTTCAAACAACTTATACACAGCTGGACAATGTACATATTATGTATATGACAAAGTTGGTGGTAAAATTGGTTCAACTTGGGGTAACGCTAACAACTGGGCAAGCGCAGCTGCTGCTTCAGGTTACACAGTAAACAACTCACCTGCTTCAGGTTCAGTCTTACAATCAACTGCTGGTGGATATGGCCACGTAGCATACGTTGAAAATGTAAACAGTGACGGTTCAATCAACGTTTCTGAAATGAACTATGGTCAAGGTGCTGGAGTTGTTACTTCACGTACAATCTCTGCAAGCGAAGCTTCAGGTTACAACTACATTCACTAATTTTAGTGTCATCAAAAAGACAATCCGTATGGATTGTCTTTTTTTGTTATCCATTAAACCTTGAACTTTGATTGTTTTTTATCTCAACCACATTCAACAGTACTTTTTTAATATAAAGTGAACAGAAATCAAATCTTCTAATAAAGATTTCGTAGTCCTACCTGCCCCTCAAGAATGACTAGGATTGAAAAAGAGTCTGAAACATCTATTTATGTCCCAGACTCTCGTTTTCATTATATTTTATTCAAGTCTTTATGTTGACGCAATTGCCATCATATTTATAATAAATTAAAACTATATTTTCTATAATCATCAATCCATATTAACTAAATTTGAAATTAGGATTTCTAAACTAGAAACTTAAATATATGGTCGCGTTAATAAATCGGTTCTATAATGTAATATCGCTACAATATACAGAACAAAACCGATTATAAAATAGATAATAGAAGGATATTTAAAATCTTTATCTACATTAGTAGGATTAACGATGCCCTTTGTATATAAGTAATATAGCTACAATGATTACTATGTACAATTCGGACTCATCTCATCCTTATTTATGTATAGCCTAATTATATATTTTTAAACCTCTTATTTAAGATTCATATAAATAATTGTTCATGTTTTATTAAAAGCTGTCTTTTTATACCCTTCATTAATTTTTAATTAAGTAACTTTATTTAAAAGTTATTACTTTCATACAACAAGTATCATATGGCTACTCATTTATAATAAAAAACAGCTCGATGACTCACAATATGACATCGAACTGCTTTAAATCATTGCATTTTAATTACCACACTCGTATTACATTATTCATTTGGCTGTGCTTTTTTAATTCCAATTCCACTAAATCCATAGAATATCGCAAATACGATACATAGATAACATGGTACTGTCCATATAAAGAATTGATCAACTGTAACACCTAATTGTTGGGTATAATAAATACCTGATGTTCCCCATGGAATTAAGGGTATAATCATTGTACCTGAGTCCTCTAATGTTCTAGATAAATTAGATCTATCAAGTCCCATTTTATTATACATTTCCATCATTAATACACCGACCATGATAATCACTACAGATGCTACACCTGCAGCAAGTACCATCATAAGTCCACCTAAAACAGTTGCAAGCACTAATTGGCCGACTGTATTAATATTTTTAGATATTTTTTGTAAAATGACATCTAAACAACCTGCCCTTTCGACAATACCAGCAAATGCATAACCACAAAATATGGTAACGATAATTTCGGTCATACTCATAATGCCGCCTTGCTCTATTAAACTCACTGCACTATTCGTTAAGTCCCCACTATTCACCGACACCATTTCTTTATTAAACCCATCAAATGTTGCTTTGAAACCGTCGACAATTTTAAATCCATTGTTAAAAGCACCAACAATGATGGCACTTAATGCTGAAATGAGCATGGCTGGTACAGTTGACATTTTCATCAGCAAACAAATAATGATTACAATTAATGGAATCCATACAAAGAAATTAATATTGTATATTTGTGCCAACTCTTTTAACAACGCGTTAACTTGAGCTGTGTTCGTATTACCTCCAAATTGTCTTCCAGCAAAGAACCATACGACAAGTCCTATAATAGAAGCTGGTACAGTTGTCCAAATCATGGCTCTTATATGAGAAAAGATATTTACTTTCGTAACTAAAGCTGCCAGATTGGTTGTATCAGATAAAGGCGACATTTTGTCACCGAATACTGCGCCAGCAATAATTGCACCAGCTGCCATACCGGGTGTGATATGTAATTGTGTTGCGATGGCCATCAATGCAATACCCGCAGTAGAGGCAGAACCCCATGCTGTCCCAGTCGCAACTGAAGTAACAGCGCAAATAATAAATGCTGAAACTAAAAAGTAGTTAGGATTTAAAAACTCTAGACCATAATAAATTAATGCCGGAACAGTGCCAGAATACATCCATGTACCAACAATAATACCCACTGCTAAGATAATGAATAATGCTGGCATTGCAGTAGATAAACGCTTCGTTATTCCTTCTTCTAAATCCTGCCATTTTAATCCTACTCTTCTAGCTATTAAAGCAGCATAAGCAGATGAAAGTATCAATAGTGCTTGTATCGGTATATCAAATACTACAAAACCTGTAATAACGATAATAATCATTACTAGTATCGTTGAAATTGATTCCAAAAATGTTGGTTGTCTTTTCATACGCAAGTCCCCTTTGTCAAATGATTCATTATTCAAACCCTAGTTTATCTTTACCTAATTCATCGATTGTTAGACCTTCTTCAAAAAAGTCACGCTCTAATATTGTTGATGCAAGCACAATGATCGCATCAATATTAGGTGTTGCAACGTCAATTTCACGCCCTAGGCTAGACCACAATACTAATCCAAATGCAATGTCTTCAGTTAAATAACGATTTTTCACATGATTTGGGCCTTTAATCTGTGAAAATACAGGACTCGTATTAAATAACCTATTCAATGGTTCGTCTTCATCTTGTCTTTCTAGATAACCTCTTTCAATACGTGCCTCTTTTGCAGTAGATAATTCAAAACCTAGCTTACGCCCTAAAGTTAGTCTTTCTAATTCAACTGCATGTAATAATCTAACCGTATGCTTCGTAATACCTTCTTCATATAAAGCAAAACTATCCGCATAATCGATGCGACCAACATTTAATAAAGTTGGTCCCGGATGTACCTCTGGGTTACCATTCTCTAAATTTGTTTTCCATAAACTTTCTTCTTTAACGATATTTGGATATAATTTTTCAATTTTATCGAAACACTCACTCAAATACTCTTTATCATAGGTTGAAAAATGTACTTTTCTAACATTTAGCGATAAAGCTACACGGGCTTCTTCAAAATTAACTCGCGTACCATAAGTTAATGTATTTACCTCTGCAAAATGAGGTAACACGTCTATATGCATATCTTCAAGTACATTCATAAATCGAATAGATCCCATAGAAGCTGCAATATTAAAGAAAATAAGTTGTTCTTTTTTAACAAAAGGTGCCATTGTTTGTGCATAGTGTTCAATGAATGAAGATGGAATCACAATTTGGATCACTTCAGCATCCTGAAGGACATATTCCATATCATCACTAATATCCGTAAATTCAACAAAGCTCTCTTCACCTTCATTATTAAAAGTGAATCCACCCTGTTCAAATGCTTTATCAAATTTATTGATTGATTGGTTTCTACAATATAGCTTAACTTCATGTCCCTTACTAATCATATCTAATGCAGCCGTCACTGCACCATTACCTGAACCCACGATAGCTATTTTCATAATTTACCTTCTTTCTTTTTATTTTTGAATACTGTCCATTTTAGTCATTACTTACAACTATAGCCTATAAGGAAATTTAATAAACACTGGTTTACAATTTAAATTTCCGGTTATAGTTAAATAAGGATGCGATAAATCACATTATCATATTTTAACAAGTATACACATTGCGTTACAGTCATATTTAAAATTAAATGAAAAACTCAAGCGATATACTATTATTTTTCAAAATTTGATATAGTTAATCTATCTATAAGTCTTAGGATAAAGGAGGTTTAACTAATATGGCAGAAACAGATTATAATCAACAAACTTATACAAATGTAAACCAAGAGCCTAATTCAGATGCGAGATTAATGGCAACATTAATTTATGTATTAAGTTTCTTTACTTCTTTAATCGCACCATTAATTATTTGGTTAATTAAACGCGAGGATTCACCGTTTGTCGATAGAGCAGGTAAAAATTATTTCAACTTCTTACTTTCATACGTTATTTGGTCAATAATTGGAACTATCACGATGTTGATATTAATAGGCTTTGTATTACTACCAATTATTGTAATACTGAACTTTATTTTTACAATTGTAGCTGCAGTAAAAGCGTATAATGGAGAAGATTATTTACCGCCACTATCTATAAGATTCTTTAAATAATCTAAACACAATTTTGTGATTCTTTATAGCTACTGTAATAATGATAGCTTTTTGAAATACAAAAAATTTGTAAAAACCTTATATTAACGCGTTTTATTTCGTATTACGACTTGATACGATTCTGTAACCTTACATCTCGTTTATTACAACGATATGTGAGGTTTTTTTAATTGTTTTACAAAAGCGTAACAATCCACACAAAGCTTGCTTCATCTGTTAGAGTATTACTTGTCGTTGAAAGCAAACCGCAAAATTAATCAACATTCAAATTCAACACAAATGAATTGAATCACATATAACTATTTATAATCTTTGGGAGGATTTTTTAATTATGAAAAAATTAGTAACAGCAACAACTTTAACAGCAGGTATTGGCGCAGCAATCGTAGGTTTAGATCACGGAAATGAAGCAGACGCAGCAGAACAAACACAACCAACTAACCAAAGCACAACACAATCTACTTCAGGTTCAAGTGCTAACTTATATACAGCTGGTCAATGTACTTGGTACGTATACGATAAAGTAGGCGGAAACATTGGTTCAACTTGGGGCAATGCGAACAACTGGGCTTCAGCAGCATCTTCAGCAGGTTACACTGTAAACAACTCACCTGAAGCTGGTTCAATTTTACAATCTACTGCTGGTGGTTATGGTCACGTAGCATACGTTGAAAATGTAAATAGCGACGGTTCTGTAGAAGTTTCAGAAATGAACTACAACGGTGGACCATTCTCAGTTAGTGAACGTACTATTTCTGCTGGTGAAGCAAGTTCTTACAACTATATCCACTTAAACTAAGTCTTTGAATGACTTTAAAATATAATATTGTAATGATGTAAGAGCCCGGGACATTTTGTTTTGGGCTCTTATTTTAGTATTGCGGATAAATGCGTCAATTCAAAAATTATATTTTTTCTAATAATATGATTGTAATACAATTCCGCTTTCACATCTTATAACATTGAACTCTATCCAAATATTTGAGAAAATATAATAGTTTAGTGATTATAAGGAGGCACATCAAATGCAGTGGTTCAAAGTGATCTTAGCCGGACTCATTGAAATTGTATGGGTGACTGGTTTAAATACTGCCGACTCATTACTTAGTTGGACAGGAACGTTTATTGTAATTATTATCAGTTTCTTTCTTGTTATATCTGCTTGTAAATACTTACCCGTTGGTACCGTATACGCTGTATTCGTTGGTATCGGTGCAGTAGGTACAGTACTTGTAGACATGATCTTTTTTGGTGATCCATTCGATTTAGTAAAAATCAGCTTAATTATCATATTAATTATTGGCATCATAGGGTTGAAATTAACTACAGAGGAGGCTGATGGCTAATGGCATGGATTATTTTATTAATCGCCGGACTATTAGAAGTTGTTGGCGTAGTTATATTAAATGAAATTTCACGCACCAAAAAGAAATGGCTTGTCATTCTATTAGCAGTTGCATTTATCTGTAGTTTCAGTACTTTGAAGCTTGCTATGAATGATATACCTATGGGCACCGCTTATGCTACTTGGAGCGGCATTGGTACTGGTGGCGGTACTTTGGTAGGGATGTTTTTATATAATGAGTCAAAAAACGCAAAAAGAATCTTCTTTATTGCTTTAATCATCCTATCTATTGTCGGTTTAAAAATCGTTAGTTAAATCTTTCAACAACCGTGGTATAGCACTATTCTCAGTCCTGTACAATTTGACAGTTTTTAACTATTTAGAGTGGTAAGTTAAGGTCTAATTATATTTTAGTCCTAACTGCCACTCTTTTTTATTTATTAAAATGTACTTTAACACCCCTATTATTAAGCGATTTTTTCTATTTAAAGTCGACTTTTTTATAATTCACAATATTATTATTTGTTTGCACAATAGAATTTTACTATACTTGAGTGTAAAGGAAGTGATTATACATGGTAAAAGTTTATATAGCAGGTCCAATACCTGAAGTGGGTCTTAACTTATTGAAAGACCAAGGCTTTGAGGTAGATATGTATGAAGGAACAGGTATCATTGATAAAGAAACACTTAAACAAGGTGTTAAAGATGCTGACGCATTAATTAGCTTGCTGTCTACTTCTGTAGACAAAGAAGTGATTGATGCAGCTAACAACCTAAAAATCATCACAAATTATGGTGCGGGTTTCAATAATGTTGATATTGATTATGCACGACAACAAAATATCGATGTTACCAATACACCTAAAGCATCTACCAATTCTACAGCCGAGTTAACTTTTGCACTTGTACTCGCAGTGGCAAGAAGAATTCCAGAAGGCGACAAGTTATGTCGAACAACTGGTTTTGATGGATGGGCGCCACTATTTTTCCGCGGTAGAGAAGTTTCTGGAAAAACAATTGGTATCATCGGTCTAGGTGAAATAGGTAGTGCTGTTGCTAGACGTGCCAAAGCTTTCGACATGAACATTTTATATACTGGACCACATCAAAAAGTTGATAAAGAACGAGAGATTGGTGCTAAATATGTTGATTTAGAAACATTATTAAAAAATGCAGACTTTGTTACAATTAATGCTGCTTACAATCCAAGTCTTCATCACCAAATTGACAAAGCGCAATTTGAAATGATGAAACCAACGAGTTACCTAATTAATGCTTCAAGAGGACCTATTGTTCACGAAAAAGCTTTAGTACAAGCATTGAAAGATAAAGAAATTGAAGGTGCCGCTTTAGATGTCTTCGAATTCGAACCGGAGATTAATGATGAACTTAAAACATTAGATAATGTCGTTATCACTCCGCACATAGGTAATGCTACATTTGAATCACGTGATATGATGTCTAAAATCGTAGCCAATGATACAATTAGTAAATTGAACAATGACCAACCTAAATTTATTGTGAACTAAAATACTTCAATCACAAAAAACCTCGAAACAACAGTCAAACTGTGTTTCGAGGTTTTATTTTTATTTGTTTTTCGATTTGTATATAAACTTAGTTTGCGCTGCAACAAGACGATTAGGCATGATTTTAGCTATGCTATTTCTTAATGAAATAACGATTTTATTGCTTCTTTGAGCTAATTTGCCAATTTTTCTAGATCGCTTAATGACTTTTTTGGTATGATCCACACGGATTTTATCGTATCTTTGTAATGCTGCTTCAAATGGATAAGCTTGTAAACAATTAGCTAGTACGATAGCATCTTCCATTGCTTGACCAGCGCCTTGTCCCATATTTGGCGTTGTTGCATGTGCCGCATCGCCTAATAAAATCACGCGCTGATAGACGAAAGTTTTTAGTGGTTGTAAATCATAAATATCATGTAATAGAATATCTGTTTCACTTTGTTTATCTAACACTTTTCTAACTTCATTTGGAAAATGATTAAATCTAGCTTGTAAATGTGGCTTACCATAGGATTGCATTGTCGCATCATTTTCTTTCGCATTGATTGAAATAAACCAATAAGCTTGATTATTTAATAACGGTACGACACCTACTCTACCTTTTGCAGACCAATACTCTTTTGCAACATTATCAGACTTAATATCTATATCTTCTACAAGACCTCTAAACACCGTATATCCTTGATACTGTGTTTTACTATTAGGTGCTACAGTATGTCTTATGTTCGAATGAAGTCCATCAGCACCAATACATAAATCAAATGCTTCTGCTTCTTGTGCTTCAAAATGCATCACAACTTTTAAAGCATTATTATCAACATGCGTAACATGGTGATTAGTATAAATAGCAGATTCAGAAACGTATGATTTAATTACATCAATTAAACTTTGACGCGTCATTGTTAAATTCACTGTGTTTTTCTTCAATTTTGCTTTACTTAACACATTATCTTTATCATCTAATATTTCCATAACATTGATAACTTGACCTATGTTTTTAATACCTTTTGCTAAATCATGTTTCCCAAGTTTGTCAATGACATTACCACCGATACCAATGCCTGCACCGACTTCTGTAATAGTGCTATTTTTTTCAAAAACTTTAACTTCGTGTCCTTGTTCACATAATAATGCTGCAGCTGTTAATCCACCGATTCCAGCACCCACTATAGCTATTTTCATCTTTTAATTCACTCCAAATTTCCCAATTTCTTCATTATTAATATGACTCTCTTTCAAATGTTTTGTTATATCTTCATTTATAGATAGTAGTCTTTATTAATATGATCTTTTTTTATACCTAGTTGATGATAATAATGTTTCATAAACGTAGCAATGTTCTCATCCCATTCAATATCACTTGCATATTGATGTTCTCCTGGTGACTTAGGATTCCAGCGCATTTGGTACAAGGAGAGTTGATTATTTTCAAAGTAGTTACCTCTCACAAAGCGCGCACCACCCATAATTGCCTTTTCAGGTGATGTCCATTTTTGTTTTTTTGCAAAACTGCTACCTGTATGAACTGCATTCTCATCAAAAGCACCAATGCCGTAAAAATTAAAATATGTTTTACCATCAACTTCTATGCCCTTAGCAAGCTCTGATTTGCCATTTCCTGTCTCAACAAGTGCATGACTTACAAGGTACAGGACATTCACTTCATATTTATCTTGAGCATCTAAAAATGCTTGCCCTTTATTTTTTAAAATACCTTTATCTTTTAAAATACTATTGAGTTCTTCTTCAGACATGGACACTTTTTCAGAAATATCCATATGATTTAAGTTATCTTTGTCACTATTTACATCCATTGCTTTTTCTACATCTTTTTTAGACGCTTCAACAAATCGCCCATTTTTCTCTGTCATATTTAATGTACCAGCACCTACTTGTTTTTCAACAGCTTCATCAAAAGTATGTGTTTTTTCGTCATCAAATAAATGGGTTTCATTAACAATAAATAAGATTGCAAAAACAACTAATATTAAAATTATAATAAACATAGGTATTTTACGCTTTATGTTGTCATTCATTTCGTGAAAAACTCCTCATCTTGCACTTATTTTGTTAATGTAACATAAGCAAATATAATAGCAATTAAAACTATTACAAATGAAATATTGATTATAATTTTCATCGCTGTTCGCTCTCTAAATAATGTATTAAATATGGTTAAGCTTATTGCAAGAGACGCAACAAACATGGTTATTGCCATTGCTATATTTAAAGTGATCAAAAATACTATACCAATCACTAATAATACATTTGAAATAATAGCTAAGATTTTTACCATTTTCGGGCTGATAAGACTTCCACTCCTTGCTATAAATAATTGATTAAAATTAATACCGACATTAGAAATTGTATCACATTTAGCTTTGTTTCAATATGTCATTTTATAAAACACAAAAAAGGAACGTGCTAGAAACCAAAATGATTATTTGATCTCTTATGCACATTCCTCGTTATTGAACTTATGAATTGTAACGCTCATTAAATATCTAATGAATTATGCCTTACAAGGCCCATGGTTAATCTCTAGACATACCTCTTAACATATTTAACATATACGTTAAACTACGGTTCATTTCATCGTCTTTCAAGATACCCATCAATCCAGTAATTGACGTTTTTTGATTTGGATTTGCCTTATTAGCAACACTTAATCCTTTGTTTACTTTATTTAACATTGTTGTTAAATCATCCACATTTAAATCACCAAGTAAAAATACAAGTGATGCCATGTTTGAAATTAAACCAGTGTATTGCTCTTTATTTAATTCTACAGCGAATTTATTGGCAATCACACCTCTACTCTTAACCGCACCAGACATTGCATCTAATAGCTTAGCATCGTCTAGTGTACTAATGATATTGATTGCTTTTAAAATGCTATCCTTATTAGCAACAATTGCATCTGTCACTTCAGTTAAACTTTCTTCCTTGAGTTCTGCTTCTGATTTTTGCATGCGTTTAATCTGTGTGATTCTCTCAGCCATTATCTATCCACCTGACTTCCTGGGAAAGTATAATCTTCACGCTTCCATTTATCTTGAACACGAACACTATATTGCGGTTGACGTTGCTTATTAACACGGAAGTTCGTAGGATTCAATGGTGATTTACCTCTACGTGTCTTCACTTCCATGCGACAACTTGTACGTTTATATGATGGTGTATCTGTATCTTTATCAACATCACTATTAGTTAATAGATTAATCGCACCATGATCACCATGTGCCATTGCATTGTTATTTAACGGAATATAAATTTCTTTGCCTTTTACTCTATCTGTGACATGTGCTACAAGCTCAACTTCACCCGTTTCAGAAATCAATTTAATTTCTGCACCTTCATGGATACCTCTATCCTCTGCAAGCTCTGGTGAGACTTCAACGAAAGCATTAGGTACTTTATATTCAAGTCCAGGTACTTTATAAGTCATATTACCTTCATGGAAATGTTCTAATAATCTACCATTATTTACATGCAAATCATATTCTTCATTCACTTTAAAGAAATTATCAAATGTTAATGGATAGAAATTAGCTTTCTTATCTTCAAAATTAAACCCTTCAAGATAAAGTATTGGCTCATCCGTACCATCTTCAGCTACTGGCCATTGTAAACTATTGTATCCTTCTAATCTATCATAATTCACACCAGAATAAAGTGGTGTTAGACGTGCAATCTCGTCCATGATTTGACTTGGATGTGTATAATTCCAATCATATCCCATTGCCTTAGCAACTGCTTGTATAATTTGCCAATCTGGTTTTGAATCACCTTTTGGTTCTAGTGCTTGGAACAAACGTTGGATACGACGTTCCGTATTCGTAAAAGTACCTGTTTTTTCTAATGATGGGCTTGCTGGTAACACGACATCTGCATAAGTAGCAGTGAATGTAAAGAACTCATCTTGTACAACTAGGAAACCAACTTTCTCTAAAGCAGCTTGTACAAAGTTAATATTAGAATCAACAATACCCGTATCTTCACCATATAAATATAATGAATCAATTTCGCCATTGTGGATACCTTCCATCATTTGATGGTTATCTTTTCCTACTTGTTTTGGTAATGTTTCACCATATTCACGTTCGAATTTGGCTCTAATTTCATCATCAGTCACTTTTTGATAGCCAGGGAATTGGTCTGGCATGCTTCCCATATCACTACATCCTTGTACGTTATTATGTCCACGTAAAGGATACGCGCCTGAACCTGGTTTTCTGTAGTTACCTGTCGCTAATAACAAGTTAGAAATCGCAGTCGATGTATCACTACCGATATCTTGTTGTGTAACACCCATAGCCCATGCTATAGAGACAGATTTAGCATCTGCAACTTGATGTGCAAAATCAATTAACGCATCTTTAGAGATACCTGTTGTTTCTTCCGCAAATTCCATTGTGTATGGCGCTAATGATTTGTAATATTCATCAAAATGATTTACCCATTCATTAATGAATGCTTTGTCATGTAAATCTTCATCGATAATATATTTTGTCACTGCTGATAACCATACTAAGTCTGTACCTGGTTTTGGTTGATAGAAATTATCAGCACGTTCCGCCATTTCATGCTTACGAATATCAAATACATTTAATGTATTATTATAAAGTTTATGACCACGTTTAATTCGTGACGCGATAACTGGATGTGCTTCAGCTGTATTTGTACCTATCAAGACAACCATATCAGCTATTTCAAGATCTTCAATTGAACCAGAGTCACCACCATGACCGACTGTTCTAAATAAACCTTTAGTAGCAGGCGCTTGGCAATAACGTGAACAGTTATCCACATTATTCGTACCAATGACTTGTCTAGCTAATTTTTGCATTAAATATGACTCTTCGTTCGTTGCTTTGGATGATGAAATAAATGCTAAACCATCTGAACCATGAGTTCCTTTTACTTTATTAAAGTTTTCAGCTACTACTGAGAGTGCTTCTTCCCATTCCACTTCTTCAAACTGACCATTTTTACGCACTAATGGCTTTGTTAAACGTTCATCAGAATCAACATAATCCCAACCAAATTTACCTTTAACACAAGAAGAGATTTTATTTGCTGGTGATTCATGTTGTGGTTGCACTTTTAATACTTCACGATTTTTTGTCCAAACATCGAAAGAACAACCTACACCGCAATATGTACATACAGTTTTAGTTTTTTCGATGCGTTCCTCACGCATTGCCGCTTCTGAATCTGAAACAGCAAATAATGGACCGTATCCTGGTTCTGCTTTTTTCGTTAAATCAATCATTGCCGCTAATGAACCAGGTTCTAGGTCAGTCATATAACCTGCATTACCTTCCATATTAACTTCCAACATCGCGTTACATGGACAAACTGTTGCACATTGTCCACATCCCACGCAAGAAGAATCATTTATAGAAGTATCGTTATCCCATATAACGCGCGGTTGTTGACGTTCCCAGTCAATTGTTAAAGTCTCATTTACTTGTACGTCTTGACATACTTCCACACAACGTCCACACAGGATACATTGATTTGGATCATAACGGTAGAATGGGCCATAATCTTTTTCGTATGGCTTCTCTTTATATTCATATGTTTGATGTTCAAGACCCCATTGGTCCATCGTATTATGAATTTCACAATCACCATTGTTGTAATCACACACCGTACAATAAAGCATATGTTTTTCTAAAATGCGATCTAACGCTTCTTTTTGGCTGGCTTGTACTTTGTCATTTTGCGTATTAACAATCATTGGTCTATCAATTGTGGTACTACAAGCACGTTCCATTTTACCGTCGATTTCTACAGTACAGGTATCACATGTTTGGATAGGACCTAATGATTCGTTGTAACATATTGAAGGCACAAATGTATCTTGTGATTTAATAAACTGTAGTAAATTGGTTCCAGGTTCAACAAGATAATCTTTGCCGTCTAACGAGACAATCAAATGTTCTTGCATAGTCTTCACCCCTATTATATATTTTCGCCCATGTATTTAACTTCATAAGATGTTTTGTAACATTACATCTAAAAGCCCCACACTTTTTAAAATAATGTTAATACTATTGTATAGGTATTTTTCTCAATTGTTAAGGTATTTCATTATATTCTTTATTTTTTTATTAAATAGCACAATGTTTAACAGCGCTATGCATCAGATTCTATTCAATCTACAATCTCATTGATTATTAAAATAGCTTTTTTGTACTCAATTAAAAACGCGTGAAAAACCAATCTAATTTTTAAATCAGATTTGATTTCTCACGCGCTATTCTTATATTAAATACCTAAATTATCTTTTACGTTTGTCTCAATTTCATTTAATGAATTTTCACTAGGTACAAAGTAATATAGTCCGTCATCTTGAATGCCACCTTGGCCTTCTAATTGATGTCTATTTACATTGTCATTTGCATCTTTATAATTACTTCTTACTTTATTTAATTCACCGACTGATAAATCTGTCTTCACATTATCTTCAACATGATTCATTAAAGAATTAAAATGCGTAATAGAACTCACACTTGTAAGTTTATTGGCAAGGCCTTGAATAACAAGTTGTTGACGTTCTTGACGTCCAAAATCGCCACCAGCTCCATCTTCTTTACGACTTCTGATAAACGCCATGGCTTCTTTACCATCCATTTTAGACCGTTCACCTTCAGTAAATTGATAACCGTCATAAGAGAAAGTTGCGTTACTTGTTACTGTAATACCACCAACAGTGTCAATCATATCTTGCATACCATCCATATCAATTGTTGCGTAATGGTCAATCGGTACATTTAATAATTTTTCTAGAGACTTCACTGCCATGTCAGGCCCACCATATGCATATGCGTGGTTAATTTTTTCAGTTGTCCCTTTACCAACAATATCTGCTTGTGTATCTCTAGGTATACTAACGATTTCAGTTGTTTTCTTTTCTGGATTAACGGATAGTACCATAATCGTGTCACTACGTTGTCCACCGCCGTTAGCATTTCTTTCTGCATTAGAATCTACGCCAAATAATGCAATAGTAAATGGATCTCCATCATCCAAATTCACACTTTTATCTCTTAATGATGATTTATCTCTATCAAGAGGGTTATGGATAGATCCTCCAACAGAAAATATTTTATAGCCAAGATATATGACTGCAATTAATGCTAGCAGCACTAATATGCCTATAAACCACAAGAAAACTTTTGTCGGTAAGCCCATTTTTTTATTTTTTTCAGAACGATTCACTCTTATCATTCTCCATTTCTATGTCAATTTTCTACTCTATTTAATAATACATTATATAGTAATATAATAAATAAGACATAGTTCTTTAGACCTATTATTTATTTAATAAATAATAAAACTAAAACATTTTTTGTGATTTCCTAATTTTTATATCCATTACCTGAATTAAGTACATCTAACATATGTGTATGACAAGCTTTATTACTAATAATAAACGGACCTGCTGTTGAAAAATCTAACTTTGTATTATCCAATGTGGTCATTTTCAAGCCAAGTTCACTTGCAAATAAAAATTGTGCTGCTATGTCCCATGGCTTCGGATTCGTGTTGACATGTGCACCAAACTGACCTTTAATTACACGTATTGAATCTAGTCCACATGAGCCAATACAACGGTATCCAAATGATGCCTCGTTCAAATCTTGAATCGTTTCATCATTAATTACTAATGGATTATAAGAAATAATCGCATCTTTTAACTCGATATCTTCTGGCGATGATAATGGCTCGCCATTTACATAAGCTCCGAATCCTCTGACTGCTTTATAAAGTTTGCCATGTGGATAATCATAAATATATGACAGCATAGGCTCACCTTCTACAAAATACCCTAAGATAATACAATAATCTTCTTGTTGCTTAACTAAGTTGGTTGTACCATCGATTGGATCCATAATCCAAACATGACCTTCTTTAGCATTGATTTCACTATTAGACTTCTCTTCTGCAAATAACTGATGACTAGGATAATGTTCTTTTAAAAATGACTCGAACTTTTGTTGAATGGATTTATCTACATTGGTCACTAAATCAAACCTGTTTTTTTTAGTACTTGTAACCATATCATTGATTAACTTTGGAATAATGTCATCTAACGTATTAAACCAAGCATGAATTGAATCATCTATTTTAATAAGTTGTTCTTTTTCCATATGAGATACACCTCTTCATTTAAATAATATAAACCGAACCTATATACGCTATATAATTGTTTTATTTTATCACAGAATCCGCATTGAAATACATGTTATTTGGCTACGATTAAAATACAGTTAATCAAAATACCATTTATATACTCAATAATTACAAAATAAAACCGACTAGCGTCGCTAGCCGGTTAAATAGAAAGGAAAGTAAGTAATAAATATTGAAGATGTTTGATTAGTAACTCGAACAAATAGATGTTAACAAAACTATATGTAATAGCCTACCCCTTTGCCATCTATTCGCTACCCCTTTGTTACTAGTTATATACTAACATAACCTCCTCATAAATGTAAGCGTTTTCTTTAAATTTCTCGAAAAAATTTTTCTAAATGTCATCATTGTCACTTTTGTGATATAATAAATGTAATATGTAATCATTTGGGAGGTAACTTTCTAATGAATAAACGCGAAAGACAAAATAAACTTGTTCTAGCTATTCAAGAGAATAGACAGATTACTGCTTCAGAATTAGCGACGGATTTAAATGTATCCAAAAGGACGATTTTAAGAGACATTCAAGATTTAGAAGATCAAGGTGTTAAGATTTTGGCAAAACATGGTAAGTTGGGTGGTTACCAATTGCAAGAAACACCAAATAGTTATGAAATTGAGCTAACTGAAAACCAATTATCTGCTTTATTCCTAGTTTTGAATGAAAGTCAATCTTATTCAACACTGCCTTATAAAGAAGAAATAAATGCAATTATTAAAAAATGCTTAAATTTACCTTATACAAAAATGAGACGTTATTTAAAAAAATTAGATCGTTATATTAAATTTGATCATAGTGAACATCTCAATTTACCCCCTATATTCTCAGAGGTACTCATCTACTGTACAGAAAGAAATGTGATGGCCGTGGAATATAATAATCGTACTGATATTGTAACTGAAAATGTTATTTTCATTGGATTACTTTGTGATGAAGGACTTTGGAAGGCTGTCATTTTTGAAATTGGACTTGGTAAAACAAATGAAATCCCCATTGTTGATATTCATGATATTTCGTATTCTTTTGGCAAAACAATCAAAACACAAGATATTACCGTCAATAATTATCAACAATTTTTAAATCCAACTGAGTCCTAATGTTCAGTTGGATGTTCTTTATCCATATATTTAATAAAATATAATTATCTATACCTCCACTACTCAGTTAATTCTGTACTCTACTTCTTCTAATTAACCTACTTTTAGACACTACTAAAAACTTCATCTATAATTCTGCCATTGCATTGTAAAATTTTAAAAACCCTTCGCTTATTTATTGTTTATTATGCCACAATTTAACGAAAGGATGATTCTATGTATCACCTAGAATTTCACAACTTAGAAAAACGTATAACCAAGTTACTCAATTTAATCGAGATATATAAATTTGCTTATGTTACCAATCATAAAAAGAAACTTCAATATAAACAGGATGTTCATGATTTTATAGAGCAAGAATATACTGAATTTAAACAAGATGCTTTGTATCAATTATCCCTTTTTCATTATAATTACTTTACTTTTTTAAGCAATCAAATGGAACAACCGCTCGACGAATTAACGATCGGCAATACCACGAAACATATCGAACTTATCCAACAACGTTTAATGCATATCCATCAAGTACTTTCCTATTATTTGTAATAAAATTTCATTTTAAATAAAAATAGAAATTCAAATTGTAATACTTTTTCATATGTTGTACAATGAAACCGATTACAGCATTAAAGGAGTGGTAAAAATGCATGGTTTTTCTATTTATCTTGGTCAATCCATCGATAAATCATATATAAGACGCATGGTTGATTTAGGATACACGACTATTTTCACTTCAGTTCAAATTCCTGAAGACAATGAGAATACTAAATATCGCTATTTGGGAGAACTTTTAGACTATCTATCAAACGATCAGCTGACTTATATGATTGATATCAATCCTTCATTGCTGAATCAATCTTTCTATCAATTCTTGAAGCAATATCAGCAGGCGCATTTTATTATTCGCGTAGATCATAGTACTTCTATTGATATTGTCAATGAAATTATTGAAAATGGATTCCAATGTTGTCTCAATGCCAGTATTGTATCCGAACAATTGTTGCAACAGTTATATACTCAGTTAAATGATTTTAGTTATATATGCTATTGTCATAACTATTATCCTCGTCCAGATACTGGATTAACGACAGATTTTGTTAACGCTCAAAATAAATTAATTTTGAAATTTAATCCTAATGCCAATATCTATGGCTTTATAGTTGGAACTACAAAACGTGGCCCACTTTATAGAGGATTACCAACACTCGAATGCTCGAGATATATGCACCCCCTTAAAAGTGCTCAACTATTACTAGATCAATCAGTAAACCATATCATGGTTGGCGATACACAAATAACACAACGATACGCTCATAAACTCATATCACTTTTAACACAAAGACATTTCACTTTATCTATCACATTAAAAGACTTACAAGTTAAATCCATATTATCAAAACGACATAGCGTCCGTATCGATAACCCAGCAAATGTACTGCGCTCACAAGAAGCACGTCATTATTGTCAATCAGATATAAAACCTCAATTTAATCATATCCGAAAAACAGGCGCTATTACCGTAGACAACCAACTCAATGGTCGCTATCAAGGAGAACTGCAAATTATCAAGACAGATTTACACCCTCACGAACATATAAATGTTGTTGGTCAAATTATTGACGATGATATACCGCTCATTGATTGCTTACGTCCTAATGATACCTTTGAATTTATTATACAAACAAGGAGCTGAAATTTATGAATAATTCTATGACTGAAGCAAGAAATGAAGCAACCATGCATTTAGATGAAATGTCCATTATACAAGCCTTAGAAACTATGAATGCTGAAGATCAAAAAGTACCCCAACAAATTCATGATATATTACCAAAATTAGCAGAAGTAATTAAAGTTACAACGGAACAATTTAAACAAGGTGGTCGCATCATTTATATCGGGGCTGGAACCAGTGGTCGTTTAGGTGTCCTCGATGCAGCAGAATGTGTACCGACTTTTAATACTTCAACTAATGAAGTTATTGGACTCATAGCTGGTGGACAACGTGCAATGACAGTAGCAGTTGAAGGTGCAGAAGATAGTGAGTCGCTTGCGCGTGAAGACTTAAAACATATACATCTAAATGAAAAAGATGTTGTTATTGGTATTGCAGCTAGCGGCAGCACGCCCTATGTTATGGGCGGACTCAAATGTGCTACAGAGATTGGAGCACACACAGTCGCTATATCTTGTAACACAAACACCAAAATAAGTGACCTAGCACAATATCCAATCGAAGTGAATGTAGGACCAGAAGTATTAACTGGCTCAACAAGATTGAAATCTGGAACAGCGCAAAAGTTAATATTGAATATGATTTCCACAATTACAATGGTAGGTGTTGGTAAAGTTTACGATAACCTCATGGTAGATGTAAAAGCAACAAACCAAAAGTTAATAGATCGTTCCATACGGATTATTCAAGACATATGTGACATTTCATATAATCAAGCGCAATCACTTTATGAATCCGCTGATCAAAACTTAAAAGTAGCCGTCGTCATGCATCTCTGCGATATTAATAAATCTGAAGCCGTTACTCGACTTAACGATAATAATCATATCATTAAAAAAGCAATACAGAATTAATTCACCACGATATCACTAAGCAAATTTATTCAAGAATGATTACCTGTATTCAATATAAGAGGAGGTTATATTATGACAAAAGAGCAAATATTAGCAGAACATATCATTGACGCGGTTGGTGGCATCGATAATATGGATAATATCATTAATTGTATGACTCGCGTTAGAATTAAAGTACTCGATGAAGATAAAATTGATTACGAACAACTAAAATCAATTAAAGGTGTTATGGGCGTAGTTAAAGATGACCGTGTACAAGTCGTTGTAGGGCCAGGAACGGTTAATAAAGTGGCATCTCACATGTCCGAATTAAGCGGTGCCCCTTTAGGAGAAACAATCAAACATAAATCGAAAGACTACCGTGCAAATGCCGAAGCACAAGCCCAAGCAAATAAATCTGAATTCCAAAGTAAACAAAAACGTGGTAAATTCAATAAATTATTAAAGACCATAGCTAATATTTTCATACCTTTAATTCCTGCATTTATTGGTGCGGGTTTAATTGGCGGTATCGCCGCTGTATTAAGTAACTTATTAGCAGCAGGACAAATTTCTGGCGAGTGGGTAACTCAACTTGTTACGGTATTTAACGTTATCAAAGATGGTATGTTAGCCTACCTCGCTATCTTCACTGGCATCAATGCTGCAAAAGAATTTGGTGCTACACCTGGTTTAGGTGGCGTCATCGGTGGTACAACATTATTGACGGGATTAACAGACAAAAATATGATTACTAATATTTTTACTGGTGAACCCCTTCAACCTGGCCAAGGTGGTATTATTGGCGTAATCTTTGCAGTTTGGTTACTCAGTATTATAGAGAAACGTCTACATAAAATCGTCCCTAATTCAATCGACATTATTGTTACGCCTACAATCACTTTATTTATCATTGGTTTGTTAACAATCTTTATATTTATGCCTTTAGCTGGGTTCGTTTCTGACGGACTTGTTACTGTGATTAACGGCATCATCGATATTGGCGGCGTCTTTAGCGGCTTTATCATCGGTGCATTCTTCCTACCATTAGTTATGTTAGGATTACATCATATGTTTACGCCTATTCACATTGAAATGATTAATCAAACAGGTGCTACTTATTTACTTCCTATTGCAGCAATGGCAGGTGCTGGACAAGTTGGTGCAGCGCTTGCACTTTGGGTAAGATGTCGTAAAAATACAACCTTAAGAGACACACTGAAAGGTGCTTTGCCAGTAGGATTTTTAGGCATTGGAGAGCCATTAATTTATGGTGTGACATTACCACTAGGCAAGCCATTCATTACTGCTTGTATTGGTGGCGGTATTGGCGGTGCAGTCATAGGTGGTATTGGTCACATAGGCGCAACTGCAATTGGACCAAGTGGTATTTCTTTATTACCTTTGATTTCAGATCATATGTATTTAGGTTACATTGCAGGACTACTCGTAGCATATGCAGGTGGTTTCATATTCACCTATTTCTTTGGTACAACGAAAGCTATGCGAGAATCTGATACACTAGGTGATTAAAATGACCAACGTACTTTATAAAATTGATAGCAATTATAATCAATTAACTAAAAGCGAGAAAAAAATCGCTGACTTCATACTAATTACACCGCATAAAATGATAAATATGTCTGTCCAAGATTTATCAAATGAAATTGATACAAGTACTGCATCCATTGTTAGATTTAGTAAGAAAATAACTGGAAAAGGATTTCAAGAGCTTAAAATCGCTATATCTCGTTATTTACCTAATGATGCAATTAACAATAATCATCTAGAACTTGTAGATAATGAATCTGTAGATACACTTAAAAACAAAATGTTATCTCGTGTCACTGATACGATGAATTATGTATCTAATCATATTGATGACCAAATGATAGATCACATATGCGATACGATGAAGCGTGCACGTACAATCTTTCTATTTGGCTATGGTGCCTCTCTCGTGATAGTGACTGACCTTTTCCAAAAATTATCGCGCATAGGACTTAATGTTCATCTACTTCAAGAGACGCATTTATTCATGTCGACGCTAGCTACCCATGATGAACGTGACTGTATTATTTTTGTTACGAATCAAGGTAGTCATAGCGAAATGCAATCCATGGCAAAAGTCGCTAAAGATTATACGATACCTATTATTACAATTTCTAGTTCAAATGATAATCCAGTTGCTAAAATATCAGATTACACCATTATTTATGGCCAAACAGATGAAAATGAATTGCGCATGGCTGCCACGACATCTCTATTCGCACAATTGTTTACTGTTGATATTTTATATTATCGCTATATTGCCTTAAATTACCAAAGTGCACTGGATTCAATTACACAATCTAAAATGGCTTTAGATAATTATCGTAAGCATTTATCTACCATTCGGTTTAAACACTAATTACTTTTTACAAAAAAAAACACTTTCCCTAATGATCACATTGTATTGTGAACTTAGAGAAAGTGTTTTATTTGTTTTCTTAGTTATGAAATTGAATTAAGATGATTGATCATTTTTGAAAAAATCAAAGATGTTTTTGGCATTATCTGTATTATCAATGTTACCTTGGAATCGGTCACTACCTGGACCAAATGCATAAGTATTTACATCTTCACCAGTATGACCATACGTTGTCCATCCAGTATTAGACTTATCGTTAATTGGTTTTTGTACTGCATCTTGTAGTTTTTGTAATTGATCTTTATATTTTTCGTCATCTTCATCAAGATCTTTTAATTTTTTAGCTTCTTCATTAATTTTATCAATTTGACTTTGTTTTACATCAAATCCATAACCCTCTTTAATGACTTTCGCAGCGTCTTTACCACTAGCAATTTGCTTTGTCATATAAGAACCTGAATGTTTCATTGAGTGAATCGCATCTGGATTCCAAACGTAGTCTTTACCCTTAGCAATGGATAACCCACCTGTTGAATGGTCAGCAGTCGCAACGACTAGCGTATCTGGATTTGCTTTAGCGTATTGTGTTGCATAGTCAAATGCTTTTTCAAAACCTTGCATTTCAGACATTACGCCAGTAACATCATTAGGATGACCAGATTTATCAATTGAAGCACCCTCTACCATTAAGAAGAATCCTTTATCATTTTGTTTCAATTTATTAACAGCAGTATCTGTCATATCAACAAGTTTTGGATTTTGTTTTGGTGCATCAATTTGTAAAGGCATATCATTATCTGCAAATAAACCTAGTATTTGCTTGCTATTAGAGTTTTGCATTTGCGATTTATTCTTCACAATATCATAACCATCTTTTTTTAATTTATCTGTGAGGTTACCATTCTCTTTTCCGAAATATTCAGCACCGCCACCAAGTAGCACGTCCACTTTGTGTTGGCCATTTATTTTATCATTATAAAATTGTTGCGCAATTTCATCTTTTTTATCACGATCATCAACATGTGACGCATAAGCTGCTGGTGTAGCATCCGTAAGTTCAGCAGTAGACACAAGTCCAGTTGACTTACCATTTTCTTTAGCTTGTTCTAAAACAGTTTTAAC